>NZ_BAAJMD010000007.1:0-216245 GCF_057548395.1 Halopseudomonas sp. 4NH20-0008 | reverse complement strand
CATGTACCCAAGTCATTGCTGAGTAATCCCGGGCTCTTTTTTTTCGGAATACCAGGCATCCTGCGTGGCTTGGAGAACTGATACCTAATCCTACAGTGAGCTGACGCTAAACCGTCTGAGCCGGGCAGTCTTCGATCATGTCAATTGTTCATCACATGAAAAAAATCTTTATCTTGGGCGCCATTCTATTTCTTCATGGCTGCGCAATTGTGAGCATCAGCCCTGCTGTTGAGGGGCGCGTGGTAAATGAAAGCGGACAGCCCGTCGTTGCCACTGTGGTTCTTAGGCATAATCGGTTTGTAGATAAATCCACAACGCAAACCACCGATAACAATGGCTATTACATGTTGAACAAGCTGCGGGTTTTGACCTTCCCCCCTATATCAGCAACCAGGCTGGCCAGTACTGTGACCATTTCTGCACCAGGATACAAAAGGGTAGAGTTTGAGACAGGCAGCCATAGCACGCTGGTAAGGGATATTCAGTTGGAGTCAGAGTGAGTGCCTGGTAAGGCATAGTTAGCGGCTATTGTCCCACTGCTCCGTGGTTACAAGTTGGGCCGTGGGCTTGGGTGTTGGTACGCCGGGTCATCTTCAGGAGGTGCATAATATGCAATACGACAACACGAATATCTTCGCAAAAATTCTTCGCGGCGAAGCGCCTTGTATAAAAGTCCATGAGGATGATCGTACCCTGGCCTTTATGGACATCATGCCGCAAGTGGAGGGGCATACCCTGGTTATCCCAAAGGAGCCAGCGCTAAGCCTGTTTGAGCTCTCGGACTCGGCATCGCTGGCCTGTATGCGTACGGTCAAATTGGTCGCCAAGGCTGTGGAGTTGGCAATGGGGGTCAAGGGTTCGACTGTGTTTCAGCATAACGGCAAGGAGGCGGGTCAAACGGTTCCGCACTTTCACTTTCATATACTTCCAGGCTCGATCTTCAACGCGAGTGGCATAAAAGGTCACGCTGTCGAGTTGGCTGACCCCGCTGAGCTTAAGCGTGTTGCAGAGAAAATAAGGGCGTTTATCGGCGACGCTGCGGCCTTGATCAATCAGGCACCCGAGCAGTAAATCAGGCGCTCTGTTGATGTGAAGAAAATCCGGGTCAGGTGCGTCTGCCGCTGACCCTGAGCACTGCTCGTTATGCGCGGTATCGAGTATTGCCCGCCCTGCCTTGATCACACTATTCCCTCTGCCGCCACCCCACTTATGCCCCCGCACTTGGTCACCTATCTTATGGATTATGCTTTTAGTACTAACTATGTTAATGCGCGAATAATCCCTCTCTTCTTGTATATATATTGATTTAACAAGGGTTCCTGCGTTAGCCGTAGCGTCTCTAGTCGTGTATGGTTGTTACACTTCTAAACGATAAATCGCTATGTCGCGACGCATCAGACAGTCCACCCATAAGGAGGATATGTATGAAGAAGGATCCCAATAAAGGGTTTATTGCTCTGCTCGGCTGGGCACCCAATGCTGTCGAGGCAGCGGCTACCTTTGACCGTCGCTATGTGGTGGTGGCGCCTGAATGGGCGGAGGAGTACTGCAAGACGCACGATATTCCTTTTGTCCCCTGGAATTTTGAACGACTCAATGATCGCTCGGTGGAAATTGCCCAGACCCTGAAGGACATGGGGGTGGATGTGGCGATTCCCTTGTTTGAAGAAACGGTCGAGTGGGCTGGTGCGATCAATTCTGTACTGCTTGATAACCCCCGACTCTTTGGCCAGGCCATGTTGATGCGTGACAAGTCGTTGATGAAGCGGCGGGCACAGCTGGGTGGAATTCGGGTAGGAATTTTTGAGGAGGCGCACGACCGTGAGGATGTGATGCGCTTTCTCAAACGCGTCAACCAGACCTTGCTGAAGCTGGCGGGCGACCCCAATGACCCGATCCACTTCAAGGCGTTCGACAAGGCGGGCTGCCTAGGGCACAGGGTGATTCGTACCCCGGATGATGTGGACGCGATACCCGATGACGAATTTCCCTCATTGATGGAATCGCATCTGGATGGCTGGGAGTTTGCGGTGGAGGCCTGGGTTCACAAGGGCAAGATCTGCTTTCTGAATATCTCCGAGTATGTCCGTCTGGGCTACTCGGTGCATGTGCCGGCCTCACCCGAGCTGGAGGCCTATCGGCCGCAGATCGTCAAGCAGATCGAGAAGCTGATCAAGACCTTTGATATCGAGTTCGGCATGATTCACCCCGAATACTTTGTCACCAGTGATGGTGAAATGTACTTTGGCGAGGTGGCTTACCGACCGCCGGGCTTCAAGGTTTTCGAGCTGCTGGAGCGCGTCTACAAGGGCTTCAATGCCTACCATGCGAGCATGCTGGTGTTTGATCCCAAATCCACCGAGGACGAGGTCAAGGCCTACTTCCCGAAGGAGATTCAGGATGCCAGTGGCTATGCCGGCTGCTTTGGTGTGTATCCCCGGCGCCGGGTGGTGAGCAAGCTGGAGATGCCCGCCGAAACCGAGGATCACCCCTACTTCGAGTCCCATGAGCTGACCACGCCGATGGAAGAAATGGTCACCAAGCGCACCGCATTCGGTACGCACTGGGGGCTGTTGTACTTCGTTGGCGATGACGCCACTGTGATGCACGATCTGCTCAAGCGTCAGGAAGAGCTGGACTTTTACGTCTAGCACATCGCAATACGGGTCCCTATCATGGGTCGCAACAGGTACGGGCAGGGGAGTGTGTGTGACCAGCGATGACATCGACAATCAGGCCGAGGATCGGAGGGCACTGCTGCTGGGCCGGTTTGATGATGCGCTTGAGGCGCTGGACCGTGCCCCTGACTTTGCCAAGTTCGGCAAGCTGGATCGGGTTTTTGACAGCGCGCGGCGCCTGCTGCTGACCCGGGACGGTTGCGCGGCGGTGGTCGAACGTGCGGCGGCCATGGACCAGGCCGGGGTGTTTGTCGGATCGGACTGGGCCAGCCCGCAGACCTTGTTGCCGGCGCTGACCGCCACTACCTTGCGCAGCGCCGATGCCAATACCCTGGTCATCGAAGCCCTGAGCCAGCTCAGGCTGTTGGCGGTGGCCAAGGGTGACTATGAGCATGCGCTGATCAGCGCCGAGCAGGCGCATCATTTTCTTACCCAGGTACTGGCCAGCAATCTGGCACTGCTGTTTTCCCCGCCGAACGAAGCCGAGCGGGAAAATCAGGGCAAGTGGGTGATGCTGCCGCGTCATCTGTTGGCACACCTGGCCGATGTCATTGGCTATGAACTCATCATTGACCAGTTGATCGATGAGATCTGGCGCATCCAGCAGCAACGTCCGATCCAGGTCAGCGCGGTGCGGCGAATGATCACCCAGATTGCGATCT
Organism: Halopseudomonas sp. 4NH20-0008; assembly: GCF_057548395.1. Classification (NCBI taxonomy): domain Bacteria; kingdom Pseudomonadati; phylum Pseudomonadota; class Gammaproteobacteria; order Pseudomonadales; family Pseudomonadaceae; genus Halopseudomonas; species Halopseudomonas sp. 4NH20-0008. The sequence goes on along the minus strand of NZ_BAAJMD010000007.1, from coordinate 212,905 downwards.
GTCGGGCTAATCCGGATATTGATCTGGGCAACAGTGGTCAGGGTGCCGACCGGCTGATCAGCAGTCTGTTCGGGCCGACCCAGGCCTGCCGGGAAGACCCGGGAATCGCGCTGTATCAGGAACGCCTGGACTACATGGACAATACCGCGCTGCTCAGCGAGGCCACCGGTTTTGCCCGCGCCATGCATGATACGGGTCTGGTATCGGCTTACCACACGGTGTTGGTGCGTCATCTGCTGACGGCCGGCGAGCACCTGCTGTCCGAAGCCCTGGGCTTGTCGTCGACCGGCCGGGACTGTCTGTTGTGTTACCGCGAGCTGGTGCTCAACCTGATCGACGCCAGTGTCTTTCCGGCGACGCCTCAGGCGGTCTATGGTCTGTCTCTGATGCTTGAACGCGGCATTCTGTACCAGTTGCCGGTGGCTCCGGCCATGTGGCGCCAGCTCGGTTTGCCGCTGTGCCAGAGTACGCGCGAGCGGCTGGCCATGGCCTTTGGCAGTCAGGCCACGCCCGAGGCGTTTCTGCTTGAAGGGGTGCTGTGCATGCTCGGCTTGCCGCTGGGGGTGGGGCAGGGCAACAACCCCACCTGTCAGTCGGCGCGGGCGCTGTCGATGTGGGCCTACAACGATCCCGACTACCTGTTGCAGATGGTCACCTGGGCGGCCCGTGACGATGAAATCATCATGCACTTCGAGGGGCAGGCCATTTCTTCGCAGGAAAGTCTCTCCGGTGTGGCAACCAGTATGCCCATGGACCTTGATCCGGTGTCGTTGATCGTGGTCCCGCACCTGGACCGTATCTATGCCGAGATGGGCCGCCGCTGTATTGGTCGCGAAGGCGACCCGCACCGCTGGGTCAACCCGGAGTTCCATGGCTGGTGGTCGGGCCGCGGCTTCCGCCTGAATGTCGATGTGCCGACCGGCAAGCTGGTTGATCTGGAAGACTTTCTGCAGCATTTCTACGCTGCCTATCACCCCTTTCACAATGGCAACCAGCCGTTGATTCACCCGCAACCGGCCGGTATTGCCGTGACCGACAGCGCGGCGCGCTTTATCGGTTGGCATGCCATCACCATTCTGCGTGTCAACCTGGACCCCAAGGACTGCATGCGGGTGTATTTCTACAACCCGAACAATGACAGCGGGCAGAACTGGGGAGATGGTGTGATGGTCAGCACCGCAGGCAACGGCGAGCGCTTCGGCGAAGCCTCGCTGCCCTTCGAGCAGTTTCTCTCGCGCCTGTATATCTTCCACTTTGATCCGCTTGAGCACGGGACAAAGGCCGCCGTGTCGCGCGGCGAGCTGGACGAGGTGATCGGCTACATCCAGCGCAGCTGGGGCGCCGAGCGCCTGCCGACTGGCACGCTGCAGAGTAGCAGTGATCTACCCGGTACAGCCTGAAAGGGCCTGAAAGCCACATGTATGCGGGGCAATGGAGTGCCGCTCAGATTTAATTTTCTTTGAGTAGGACACCCGGGAAGCTGATATGTGGATACGGCGCTTCAATATTGACAAGGGTCGCCGCGGCAGGATAAACGCTGGGGAGCCCTGACCAGCTTTCACTTCTTTCGCACAGCGGACGCTCAGCCATGCCTAAAATCCCCTTCTTGTTTTCGGCCTGTTTACTGGTTGCCTGCTCTGATCCGGCTTACGTGGCCAGCGACCTGAGCACGGCAATTGATCAGCAGCTTCAAGCGTCGGAATACAGCGCCGTAGACTTTACCCAGCTGGCAGGTAGCGAGTGGTTGCAGCTGTGCTTTTTTGGTCCGTACAACGAACGATCTGCCGAGGCGCTGGGCTTTGACTGGCATGTGGGTGAGCATACCGATGTGCTGCATTCGGATGGCCATACTGTGCTGGTGTTTGCCACGCAGACGGCGGTGCTCGATCATGTCATCCATTCCAGAGCCAGTGGCGACTTTGCTGAGCTGTCTGGCGCGTGCTTTCCCCGTAGTCAGACGCGCTTTACCCGGGATGCGGTCAATGGCCAATGGCGGCCTGTCAATGATCCAGCAGCTGAGGGTTAAACTGCATGAAAGTCATTATTCTGGGCAACGCCGGGTCCGGCAAAAGCACCTTGGCACGGCAGCTCCTGGCCAATCAGCCTGCGGCTCGTCTGTCACTCGATGAGGTGGCCTTTCAGGCTGGCGTCCAGCGGCGCCCGCTGGCGGACAGTATTGCGGATGTAAGGGCCTTTATCAGTCACAATACGCACTGGGTAATCGAAGGCTGCTATGCCGATATCATCGAGCCTGTGTTGCCGGCCTGTGATCAATTGCTGTTTTTGAATCCCGGGGTGGATGCCTGTATTGCACACTGTCGTGCCCGGCCCTGGGAGCCTGATAAATTCAGTTCCAAGGCAGAACAGGATGCCAACTTGAACAACCTGATCGATTGGGTCAGCACCTATGAAACACGCCTTGATGAGTACGGGCTGGCTAGGCATCGGACGTTGTATGATGCCTTTGAAGGGCAAAAACGCGAGTTCAACCAGCCCAACGAATATAAGACTCTGAGCCGGTGAACGCATCGCCCCACGGGTGCGGGGTTATAACGAAGGTATTTTGACTTTATCGATCAACAGGACGTATCCATGACAAGGACGGTTATGCGCACAATAGCTATAGTGTTTTGTCTGTTATTGCTGACGGCGTGCAGCGCTGAGAACGCAGAAGAGTTTGTCTTCAGAAAAACCCTGGAGTACCAGCTGGTCAAGCTCTGTGACGATCAAGAGGCCTGCATTGCTGCAGTCAAAACACAGACCAAAGCCTGCATGGAGAGCAGCAATTGGCGTGATTTTTTGAACAATCAGGATGACACAGCGGAACTCAGTCGCTTCACTGTGGCCTTTTATGGCTGCTTGCTTGATCCTGAGGGGCGTCCGTACTTTGAGCCTGATGTGTAGGCAAGCCGGGTAAACATCAATCATCACTCCTCCATCCAGGCCAGCCAGAGGCGAAGGGATTTAATACGTGCAAAAAACTGATTTATGCGTGGTGGGTGCCTCCTATGCCGGCCTTGCCTGTGCGTCGGCTGCTGCTTCAAACGGTCTGTCTGTCACCGTTCTTGAAGCCAAGCCGGAGGTCGGACATCGCCCGCATACCACCGGCATTCTCGTACAGGAAGCGGTAGAACAGTTGCCTGAGATTCCGGCCTCCCTGGTGCGGCCGGTACGCGGTGTGCGTCTGTATTCGCCCTCGCTGCGAAGTTTTGATCTGTTCTCGGATGGGTATGCTTTTCTCGCCGCTGATACGCCGGGTTTGCTGCGCTGGATGGCCGACGATCTGCTGAAAAAAGACAACGTGACCCTGCACACCAGGTCGCGCTTTCAGGGGGCAGAAGAACGGGCTGATGGCCTGTATCTGCCGGAGCAGGACCTGCTGGCGCGCGCTCTGGTTGGGGCCGACGGTGCACGCTCATCGGTAGCCAGTCATTTCGGTCTGGGCACTAACACTGAGTTTTTGATCGGCATGGAAATGGAGTTTGCTGGCCATGCCCATCTGGACGAGCGTTTTCTGCATGTGTTTGTTGATTCTGATCTGGCACCGGGCTATATCGCCTGGGTAGTTCCGGGGGTGGGTATTACCCAGGTTGGCCTGGCATGTCGCCATCCTGCTCATCTGTCAGTTGAAAAGCTGATCGAAAAATTGCGGCCACTCTGTGACTTCTCAACCATGCAACCGCTTGAGCGGCGCGGTGGTCTGATACCGGTTGGCGGTGTGGTCAAACCTATCGCCAAAAGCCGTGCGCTGATTGTGGGTGATGCCGCTGGCATGGTGTCACCGCTGACGGCCGGTGGCATACACAAGGCGCTCGAACTGGGTGGTTTGGCTGGGCGCGCGGTGGCGGCTCACCTGGGCGGGGCTACGCAAAGTCCGGAGCAGGCCCTGCTCGCGGCGTCACCGCATTACCGCTTCAAACGTCAGTTGCGCAGAGTAGCCAATTACGGCGTACCTAATTCACTGATCGAGTTTACCTTTGGCAATAGCTTGTTCCGGCGTTTTGCTCAGCTGGTGTTCTTCCATCACCGCGGCTTGATGACGCGGGAGGGCTGGGGTGCTGCCCTGGGTAAGGACGGCGAGGATGTGTGAGCTGTTGGGCGCTCTGCCTGGACCAAACATTAAAACCGGCGTTCTGACGCTGACGTCTGGCTGCCGTTCGCCGCTCCCACGCCATTAAGGTTTCCATGCTTGTTACCGTTGCACGTTACAGCTTGCCCTATGAAGCCCATATAGCCCGAGCGCTGTTGGACTCCGAGGGCATACCGGCTTTTGTAGCCGATGAGCACACCATCAACATGCAGTGGTTGTATTCGGATGCCCTGGGTGGCGTGCGCCTGCAGGTGCCTGAAGCCTTTGCTGAGGCCGCCGCCAACATTCTGAACGAGGACCGGGAGCAGGATCTGGCCGATGAGGCAGGTGAGTTTGCAGAAACCTGCCCGCGTTGTGGCAGCCAGGATACCGCGTTTCATCAAATAGGGCGGCGTTGGGCCTTTCTGGTTTTTCTGGGCTTGAACTTTCCTCTTTTTCCGGTGAGAGAAGGTATCAAATGCAACGCCTGCGGGGCTGTTTCCAGAGTCTGACAAGCTGCATTGGGGGCTGCGCATGAACAAGATTGAGCGTGCTTTCTCGGCGGTTTTCGGTGTGTTTCTGCTGGGCGTGGGTGCCTATGTGCTGCTCTGCAGTGACGCAGCATGGCACTGGGTCGTCCTTGTCGGACTGGGGCTGATCTTGCTGGGCGGGAACTTGGTTTATTCTGCCTATGCGTGCACCCCTTCATGGCTGTCTCGTATGAGGCCGTTGCCCTGAGGGGTTTGATCAGGCTAGCGCGCTTGTCGTTTGCCGCTCAGGGTTTGTGCTGTCATCATTGCGCCTGACCAGCAGTAACGGATCGAGCCGATAAACAGGGATGTGCTGGCAGGAGAAGGTGACGATGTCTTTTCCTGGCTATTGCCCGCCCGATCACCAGGTATCAAAACTCGAAATAGGGACATTAGAGTGAAAATTTTAACCATCATCAAATATGGCTTCACCCTGCTGGGTGTTGCACTTCTGCTGGGCGCTTTCTTTCTTTACCAGAATACCCAATCCTTTCTTGCTGAAGCGGCGACCACCGAGGGTGTGGTAACGGCGCTTACGCCATCGCGTTCAACTGACTCTGTTACTTACCGCCCGGTGGTTCGATTTGCCACTCAGGATGGCGAGGTCATTGAGTTCACCTCAACCGCGGGCAGCAACCCACCCAGTTACGCCACAGGGGAGCAGGTTGAGGTGTTGTACTCCCCGGCAAACCCCTATAGCGCCAGGATCAAGGGCTTCTTCACACTGTGGGGTGGTGCCAGCATTACGGGTGGATTGGGCGGCCTGTTCTTTATTCTGGGCGGCGGTTTAATGTTGTCTGGTGCCTTCAGCGTGCGCCAGGCCAACAACCTTAAAGTCAACGGCACCCGGATTCAGGCCGATTACCAGGGTGTTCAGTTGAATACAGGGATTCAGATGAATGGGAACTGTCCTTTCCAGGTGTTGGCCCATTGGATAAACCCGATGACCTCAGAGCTGCACATTTTCAAAAGCAATAACATCTGGTTCGACCCTTCAAGCCATATAGCAACAGACAAGATCACGGTTTATATCGATCGTAACAATCCAAAGAAATACCACATGGATACCTCTTTTCTGCCAAAACTGGCGTGATATTTGGTGGGCTGCCGGGCGTGGGCATTGTGCGGGATACACGCCTGATGATCTTGCTGGTATCCCGTTTTTTGTGAGGTCAATTACTCAGGTGACAGTGATCATGGCGTTATTTCAATTTCGCGCATTCCTGGTCTGGCTGCTGGTTTCTCTGCTGGTGGCGGGCTGTGCTTCACCACAGTCCTCTATGCCGGCTTCCAAAAACCAACCGGGCATAAGCACTGAACAGGGTCCAGCAAGTGCGCAGCAGGTTGCGGCATTGGTTGCCGGGGCATTGGACAGGTATCACGTGTCACCACCGGCATCTGATGCGGAGCTGAGTAGGCGTATAGCGGAGTCTGCTTTGCATCTTCTTGATCCTTCCAGACAATTGTTTTTGCAGTCAGAGGTTGATGCGCTGAGATCCAATGTCAGTCAGTGGCCGTCTCGGTTTCGCAATGGTGATACCGCAGGTGCCTATTCCCTCCATTACAACGTGGAGCTGCGGATAAATGAGAAAAAGGATTTTCAGCTTGGCCTTTTGACCAGCAATACGCGGTTGACAGCTCCCGCGCAGACGCCTGCAGTGGCGTCCGGTTGGGCAGTTGATCGCCGCGAGCTTGAGTCACGCTGGCGTGCCAGGCTGGCCTGGAATATGGCGCGTACACGGCCTTTTTTTTACAGTGAAACCCAGTTGAAGGCGGCCTGGATAGCCTCGTACAGCAAGCAGATCGAGTACAGCCAGGTGTTAACCCTCAAGCAGGCGGAAGCCCGCGCGATTAACACGCTAGCGCAGGGTTACGATGGGACGACGCATTACCAACCCATCATCAGCGACCATGAGGCGCTGCAAAGCTTCAGCCTTGTGGGGGTGGGCCTTGTGCTGCACAGGCAGGGGGATGAGGTTGAGGTATCCGCTACAACGTCCGGCGGACCGGCTGAAGAGGCTGGCTTGCGCGAGGGCGAACGTATTGTCGCGCTGGGTCATGCGGCTGATGAGCTGGTGCCGGTGCTGGGTTGGTCGCTTTACGAAATCGTCAGCTTTATGCGTGGCCCTGCTGGAACCGATATTTATCTGGCTATTGCCAGTAATCAGCATGGCGAGGCAGCAACCCGTGTTGAGCACCTGGTACGCAGCGCAATACGGATGGAGGGTCAGCGTGTTACCGGACACATTGACCGGCAGGTTGTGACGGGCCAGTTACGTTCAGTTGGCGTGATTGTTGTCCCCGCTGTCTACGCGAGTGCTCCGGTGGTGCAGGCGCGGCGGCAGAATGATGCCGTGTCCGAGGTCGAACAGGCTTTGATGGAGTTTGAAGACCGTGGTGTGACAGCCGTTGTGCTGGATGTACGTGGCGCTGGCGGTAACGTCCTGGGTGCCGAGGGCTTGGCCTCTCTGTTTTTACCTGAGGGGCAGAAGGTAGGCCAGATTGCGACGTATGATGGCTCCATTTCGACGCCAGAGTCGCAGGCGCGCAAGTATCGTTATAACGGGCCCCTGGTGTTGCTTCAGGATGCGTTCACCGGTGGTGCTGCGGAAATGTTCACGGCGTCACTGCGTGACCAGGGCAGGGCGGTTTTGCTTGGCCAGCGGACCAATGGGGCTGGGGGGGTACAAATCCCCCTGGACTTCAATGAGCGGGGTGTGAGTGGTGCGGGAACGCTCCAGTTTCCCAGCGCGCGGGCATACAGAATAACCGGCCAGGGCATTCAACTGAGCGGCGTAACACCTGATCTGACCTTGCCTGAACAGGCGGGTGTGGTTCGTTTTGAGGACGGGGTGAACCCCTTGCCCGCGCATGATTTAGCGCGGACAACACCTGTACCCAACCCCGTCCTTGAGGAGACCTTGGTCTCGTTGAAGGCGTGGCATCAGCGTCAGTTGGGTACGCCCCGCTGGCAAAGTCGCTTTGCAGAGACGGGAGCAGCAACTCAAGCAGCAAAAGACGTGTGGCTTGAATACGCCGCGGCTGTGGCAGCGGAGTATGCGCGGATCGCGCAAGCCAAGCAGCAAGGTGGTGCTGGGGCAGGCCTGATGGTCAGGCATATTGATTGGCCTGACAGTACAGTCAGGCTCTGAGCCGTGAGTATCCTATATGTATACAGGTAGTTGCTTGTGCGGTGCCGTGCGCTTTCAGATTGACGCTGAACTGGAGCCCATTCAGATTTGCCACTGCGGGCAGTGTCGCAAGGCACAAGGCTCGGCCTTTGCCGCCAATATCCCCGTCTCGGTGTCTGCCTACCGGCTGTTGTCAGGGGCTGATCAGCTGGGCGCATACGAATCGTCACCGGGTAAACAGCGGGTGTTCTGCACCGGCTGCGGCTCGCCGCTGTTCAGCAAGCGGGTTGATTTGCCAGAGGTACTGAGGGTCCGGGCCGGCAGTATTGATGGTGAGCTTGCAACCAGCGTGATTGCTCATTTTTATGCAGCGTCAAAGGCGAACTGGTTTGAACTGACGGATGACCTGCCCAGATTCCCAGCTGCCTATGTGCCGCCAGAACAGTCCTGAGCCTGCCGCTGGTTTTGCTCCGGGGCCGGTGAGTGCGGATGCAGGCGGGCCTGTGATTACCGAGATCGCACGGGCCATCAGCGCTATTCGTAGCGCCTTTGTTACCCGGGTCGCGATTGATGGTGTGGATGGGGCTGGCAAAACCCACTTTGCTGACAGTGTGGGCATGGCGCTGGTTGCAGCAGGCCGTCAGGTTATTCGCGTGTCGGTGGATGATTTTCACCATCCGCGCGCCATCAGGTATCAACGCGGACGCTTGTCGCCTGAGGGGTTTTACTTCGACTCCTACGATTATGCTGCGTTGATCGCGTTGGTACTTGAACCGCTTTCTCCTGGCGGCTCGGGACGCTGCATCACCGCGGTGTTTGATCATCAGACTGACGCGGCGGTTACGGTTGCGCCTTGTCAGGCAAGCACCGGAGCTATTCTGCTGTTCGATGGCATTTTTGCCCAGCGCCCCGAGTTGCGTGAATACTGGGATTTAACGGTATTTCTGGATGTGCGTTTTGAACGCTCAATAGCGAGGTTGATCCAGCGCGATGGTGGCCCCGCTGATCGTTTTTCGCCCGATAATAGGCGTTACACGCAGGGGCAAAAGCACTATTTGCGAACCTCTGCGCCTTTCAGTCGTGCGACTATACTGGTCGACAATAATGATGTTGTATCTCCGTTCATCCTGCATCGCGCTGAACCGCGCATACGGCCCATCACGTTGTGCAACCGGACTTCAGGCTGATAACAATGAATAATTCTCTGATTTTCTTCCCTGTGGCTTTGCAGATATTGCTGACGTTGACGCTGTATTTTCTGCTCAGTGCCAGAAAGCGCAAAGCAGCAAGGGAAGGGCGGGTAGACGAGTCCAGGCGCGGCATTTTTGATGATGCCTGGCCGGTGGATGTGATCCTGGTGAATAACTGCATCCGTAATCAATTCGAGGCGCCCGTACTCTTCTACGTGCTTGCCATGCTGTTGTGGGCCCTGAATGCGGTAGACCTCATTGCGCTTTTGCTGGCCGGCCTGTTTGTGCTGAGCCGGGTAGTACACGCCTTGATTCACACCGGGTCGAACCATGTTCCAACCCGGCGGCGGCTGTTCATGTGTGGTGTGGTGTTGGTCCTGTTGATGTTGGTGCTGGTTTTTATTGCCCTGTTCAAGGTGCTCTGACAGTCACCGCGCCATGAGCCATGAGGGGTTGGATTTCCCCCGGGGCCTGGGTGTCAGTACCATGTGGGTTAGCGCTTTATATCCATTTGCCGAATGAGGTTGTTATCGCTTCTCTTGAATTCAAGAGTATTCCAATCACGTTACCAACAGGATTGTCATGCAGATTGAGCTTATCGAGATTCGAGATCACTTAAGTCGCTTCCCCCCTTTCGAGCAACTGCCCGAAGAAGAGCTGGAACGGATTGCGGGTCAGATTGAGATCCGCTATTTCCAGGCCGGCAGCGAGATTGTGGTCTTCGATCAACCGATCTTTCATCTGCACTATATCCGCAGCGGCGCGGTTGAGGTCTACCGGCGCAATGGCGAGCTGTATAACCGGCTGAGTGAAGGCGACATCTTTGGTCAGTTTGGCCTGCTACGCAGTAACCGTGTGCGCTTTCCTGCCAAGGCATTGGAAGATGCCCTGATTTATCTGATCCCGGAGCAGCTGTTTCATCAGTTGTGCGAGCAGTTTGTGCATTTCGCTGACTTTGTCGAGGCCGAAGGCCAGAGCCGCTTGCAAAAAGCGGTGGCTGCTCAGGATGAGGCCGCAGAGCGCATGCAGGTGCGTGTCAGCAAGCTGCTCAACCGACGCGCGGTCAGTGTGTCTGCGAGCTGCACGGTGCAGGATGCCGCCCGCGCCATGAGTGAGGCCAGTGTGTCCTCATTGTTGATTATGGCGGAGACAGCGGACGGTTCAAATGAGCCGAGCATGGTCGGCATTATGACCGACCGTGATTTTCGTAATCGGGTGATTGCCCGGGGCTTGGGTTACGACGTGCCTATCGGAGAGGTGATGACGGCCAACCCGGTCACTCTGCAGGATACGGACTCGGTGTTTGATGCCATGCTGACCATGTTGCGCTTCAATATCCACCACTTGCCGATTGTCCGTCGCGAGCGGGCAATGGGCGTTATCAATCTGGCCGATATCATTCGCTTTGAAACCCAAAGCAGCCTGTATTTGGTCAACAGCATTTTCAACTGTACCTCGGCCAATGCCCTGCAAGATCTGCTGCCCGATGTTCAGGCGACCTTTGCACGCATGGCCAAGGAAGCGTCCACGGCTAATATGATTGGGCGAGCGATGTCGAGTATTGGTCGCAATCTGACACAGCGCCTGATTGAACTGGCAGAGCTTGAACTGGGACCGCCACCCATACCCTATTGCTTTATGGCATTGGGCTCCATGGCGCGGGACGAGCAATTGATCGTCACCGATCAGGACAATGCACTGGTTCTGGATAACCGTTTTGACCCTGCGATTCATGATGACTACTTCATGCAATTGGCTGCCCGCGTCAGCGATGGTCTGGCCGCGTGCGGGTACAGCTACTGCAAAGGCGGGATCATGGCGACCAACCCTGAATGGCGACAACCGCTCAGGGTCTGGCAAGGTTACTTCCGGGACTGGATCGCCAAACCCAATCCTCAAACCTTGCTCAATAGCAGCATTTTCTTTGATCTTGACCCGGTTCACGGTGAGCCGGAACTGGTTATTCAGCTGCAACAACAGGTTGCCGAGCAGGCGAGCAAGAGTCCGGCTTTCCTGGCCAGTCTGGCGCGCAACGCGCTTAACCGCACGCCGCCACTGGGGTTTTTCAGAACTTTCGTGATGGAAAAAGACGGCAAGCAGAACAACATCATTAATCTTAAAGGTCGCGGTACAGCCCCTCTCACTGACTTGATCCGGGTCCATGCGCTGGCCTGTGGCTCATTGGCGCAAAACAGCAGTGATCGGCTGGATGATATTGCCAAGACCAAACTCCTGACCAGTGAGGCCATTGCCGGCTTGCGTGCGGCATTGGAGTGTCTTTCCAGCGTGCGTATTCGTCACCAGGCCTGGCAGTTGGAGCAGGGCGAGGAGCCCAATAACTACATTGAACCAGAAGCGCTGATGGCAGCAGAGCGACATAGTCTCAAGGAAGCCTTTCAGGTACTCAGTAATGCACAGAAATTTCTCCGCTTTCGATACCCTGGCGGCGGAGCGGAGCGCAGTTTGTGAGTCGTACTGAGACGGATTGGCCACGCTTGATGAGCGAGAATGCGGATTATGCCGAGAGGCGTGGACAGCATGCTTTGGCCGAGTATTACCGGTCCTTTGGCGTCTTGCCCGAGACGCCGTTGGCAGAGGTGCCGCTGGTGTCGCTGGACATTGAAACTACTGGCCTGAATCCGGCACAGGATGCCATCGTCAGTATTGGTTTGGTCAGCTGTGACAGCCAGCGCGTGCAATGTGCACAACACTGGTATCAGGTTGTGCGCCCACGGCATCTGAGTATCGATAGCATTCCTTTGCACCGGATTACACATAGCGAAGTACGACATTCCCCGCCCTTGGTCGAGGTCTTGCCTGCGCTACTGGAGCAGCTAAAGGGTAAGGTGGTTTTGGTGCATTATCATCCGATTGAGCGCGAATTCCTGAGTCATGCGGTCAAGCAGTTGCTTGGTCAGGCACTGTACTTTCCGCTAATCGATACCATGCAGCTGGAGGCACAACTACATCCTCGCCAATCTCGGCGGTGGTTCGATGGGTGGCGCGGCAACCGTCCGGTTTCGTTGCGTCTGGCCGATTGCCGTGCGCGCTATCATCTGCCGGCCTACCAGCCTCATCATGCGCTGACCGATGCCATTGCCACCGCTGAACTCTTGCAGGCGCAATGCACTGGACACATTGACGCCTCTCGTCCGGTGAGCCAGTACTGGCGTTGAACGCAAACGGGGCAGCATGCGACCATGCTGCCCCGTTTGTACGAGCCAACAACCTCAGCGCGGCTCGCTCAACAGCCCTTTGATAATCGCAACGCAGCCCACCAGCAATACAACGGTAAAGGGTAGACCGGTCGATACGGCCATGGCTTGCAAGGCGACCAGGCCACCGCCGAGCAACAGGGCAATGGCAATCACACCTTCGATCAACACCCAGAACACGCGTTGTGGTACGGGCGCATTGACCTTGCCGCCTGCGGTAATGGTGTCAATGACCAGCGAGCCGGAATCCGACGACGTAACAAAGAACACGATCACCAGAATGATACCGATAAAGGAGGTGATTTCCGCCAAGGGCAGTTCAGCGAGCATGGCAAAGAGCTGAATTTCCAGCGCGGCTTCCTGGACCCCGGCAAAGCCACCGAGCAATTGGCTGATCGCGGTACCACCAAAGGTGGTCATCCACAACACGGATACCAGTGAGGGTACCAGCAGTACGGCAATCAGAAACTCGCGCACGGTACGACCGCGACTGACTCGGGCGATAAACATGCCAACGAAGGGCGACCAACTGATCCACCAGGCCCAGTAAAAGGCTGTCCAGCCTTGGCTGAAGTTGGCATCTTCACGGCCAATGGGGTTGGACAACGCTGGCAGGTACTCAAGGTAAGCGCCTAGATTGCTGAAAAAGCCGGTCAGGATAGCTAGCGTGGGTCCAACCAGAATCACAAACAGCAACAGCAGGATGGCCAGAGCCATGTTGATTTGCGAGAGAACTTTCACGCCCTTTTCCAGGCCGGCGAGTACGGACAGCAGGGCAATCATCGTAATGCCGATGATCAGCAAGACCATGCTCGTGTCGCCGCCGCCGATGCCAAATAGATAACTGATCCCGCCGGCAGCCTGTTGAGCGCCCAGACCGAGAGACGTCGCCAGACCAAACAGGGTGGCAAAGACAGCGAGAATATCTATTACATGCCCTGGCCAACCCCATACGCGCTCACCCAGCAGCGGATAAAAGATTGACCGGATACTCAGCGGCAGGCCCTTGTTGAAGGTGAACAGTGCCAATGCCAGCGCCACAATGGCGTAGATAGCCCAGGGATGCAGACCCCAGTGGAAAATCGTCGCCGCCATGCCCAAACGCGCGGCGGCTGTCGCATCGCCCTCGGCACCGGCCAGCGGTGACCAGTCGGTTCGCATGCCCGCTTCACCGATACTGGTACCACCCATGGCAGCTGAAAAGTGGCCCATGGGCTCGGCGACGCCATAGAACATCAGGCCGATACCCATACCTGCTGCAAACAACATGGAGAACCAGCCAAGGTAGGAATGATCTGGCACCGCCTCCATTCCGCCCAGGCGTACCTTGCCCAACGGGGAGACGATCAGCGCCAGGCAAAGCAGTACGAAAATATTCGCTGCACTGATAAAAAACCAGGCCAGATTGGCTGTCAGCCAGCCACGCACGGCTGAAAAGAGCGGCTCCACTTCATTCTGCAGGGCCAGTGTTAATACCACGAACAACAAAATGGTGATGGCAGAAATGCTGAACACCTTGCCGTGGATATCCAGTGAAATGGAAAACTGCCCTTTGATGTTGTCCTGGCCGATGACGTAATCCGTGTCGATCAGATTGGTTTCTCCGGACGGGGCCGGTATCGGTGGGCCAGCATCCTGATGCGGATCGGCGGTAACCGCTTTGGTGGGGTCGTTGCCCATGGGTCGTATGCTCCCTAGCAGAGGGTCTGCCGTTATGTCTGGCAGGTTAGAGGAATGGTTGCTTGTTGAATCTGAAACGATCCTGCAACACTTCTAGTGGCACTGGCTGCTGGCCAGTAGGCTTACAGTATGGTCTAGCAACCTGTGCTTTGGCAAAAAAGCAGCGCTCTTTATGTCTTTGACTGTCATGAATTTCACATGGATATAGACGATGATTTGTTTTCGGCTTACTGCATTGCAGTCAATATGGGTGCGAGATTCAACGATACCTTGTTTGAAAACGGCTGCAGGTAAGTTGGCAGACGGCTGAGCTACGACATCTGATTCGCCACGTGGCCGTCATCGGGGCTGCCGCTGGCGGCTGCTGAGGAATATAGGCATGTACAAACTGTGTTTTTATGTCCCCGCGAGCCACCTTGAGCCTGTCAAACAGGCGGTGTTTGCAACGGGCGCCGGACGTATTGGTGATTATGAACACTGTTGCTGGCAGGTCGCAGGGCAGGGCCAGTTCCGTCCCTTGCCGGGTAGCCAGGCCTTTATTGGCCAGCTCGGTGAGCTGACCCGGGTTGACGAGGTGCGGGTCGAGACGGTCTGCAGTAATCGGGTCATACGGGCGGCGGTCAAGGCTCTGATTGACGCCCACCCCTATGAAGAACCCGCTTACGACTGCTGGCCGGTGTTTGCCCTGGCGGATTTGCCGCCGGGCTGAGTCAGGGCCGAATTTCCACCAGGGTGCCGTCCGGCACCAGGTCCCAGAGTTCACGCATCTCGGCATTGCTAAGGGCGATGCAGCCGTTGGTCCAGTCCAGACCCTTGAAGAACCACTCCGGGTAATCTTCATCAATCGGCGTGCCATGGATCATGATCATGCCACCTGGATCCACGCCGCGCTCATAGGCGCTGATGCGGTCCTTGAGATTCGGGTAATCCAGATGCAGGCTGAGGTTGAACTGCTCGCTGCGCTGGCGCCAGTCAATGCTATAGATGCCCTCGGGTGTGCGCTGATCGCCGCGTTCCTGCTTATGGCCAAGGGGTTGCCGGCCGAGGGCCACGCGGTAAGTGCGGATAACCTGTCCGTTGCTGATGATCTCAAGCCGGCGTTCATGCTTGTGGATCAGCAACTGGTCTATGGGCGGGTCAGCCAACAGTGGACCGGCCAGCAGGCATAGCAGCAGGCACAGGCTTGCGCGCATCACTCGGGTTGACGCCGTCGGGCCGGGTTGTAACGGATATCCTTCACGTGGATCGGGAAGTGGTTCTGTTGCCGGTCCTCGAAAAAGTGCTTGAGCGTCTCGCCCACTGTCGGAAAGGCCAGCTCATCCCAGGGAATCTCGGCCTCGTCGAACAGCCGTACCTCCAGACTTTCCTCGCCTGCAGCAAACTGTCCATCAACCAGTTGGCCATGAAAGAACATGTATACCTGGTTGATATGCGGCAGGTTGTAGAGCATGTACAGGTGCTGGCCGCTGACCCTGGCCTGGGCTTCTTCCCAGGTTTCACGCAGGGCGGCTTCCTCGGTGGTTTCACCGTTTTCCATGTAGCCGGCGGGTAGTGTCCAGAAACCGCGGCGCGGCTCGATGGCGCGGCGGCACAGCAGTACCTGATGTTCGTGCACGACCAGGCAGCCGGCAACAATGCGCGGGTTCTGGTAATGCACGGTGTCACAGTGATTGCAGACAAACCGGCTGCGGCTGTCGCCCTCGGGGATGCGCTGGATCACCGGTTGTCCACACTGGCTGCAGAACTTCATGGCTTATGACGTCTCATTCGGATAACTATTTTTGACTATCTTGCGGGGCATTTGTCGGCCGGGCAACTGGTTCTGCGTAAGTGATCATGACATCATTGGGAAAAGCCTCAGAGGTACTCTGCATGCTGGATCAAATGCGCATGCGGGTGGGTGAGTTCAGGCCGCGGCCTGTTGATGCGCCGGGCCTGCCGGAGGCCGGGGTGCTGATCCCGGTAACCTGCGTACATGAGCGTCCGGAAATTATCCTCACAGTGCGCTCGCGGCGACTGTCTACCCACTCGGGCGAAGTGGCCTTTCCCGGTGGCCGACGTGACCCCGGTGATGTTGATCTGCGCTACACCGCCCTGCGTGAAACCCACGAAGAAATTGGCCTGTTGCCGGAGCTGGTGGAGGTGATCGGCCCCATGAGTTCGCTGGTCTCGCGCTACGGCATCAAGGTCACGCCCTTTGTTGGTCTGGTGCCGGATGTCTTCGATCTGGCGCCCAACAGCGGTGAAATTGAAACCGTATTCCGGGTTCCGGTCAGTTTTTTCCTTGAAGACCGGCGCGAGATGACCCACCGTATCGACTATCAGGGGCGCAGCTGGTATGTGCCCAGTTACCGTTTTGACGGCCACAAGATCTGGGGGCTGACCGCCTTGATGCTGGTCGAGTTTGTCAATCTGGCCTTTGATGCCGGTATTGAACTGCATACCCCCTACGATGAAGAGCGCAAGCAGGAGCTGAAATGAAGTACAGCCTGGGACAAGACCGAGTAGAGATGGCCGATGATGCCTGGATTGCCGACTCGGCAGCGGTGATCGGCAAGGTGCGTCTGGATGCTGGTGCCAACATCTGGTTCGGTGCAGTGCTGCGCGGTGACATGGAGCTGATTCATATCGGCGTGCACAGCAATGTCCAGGACGGTGCGGTGATGCACACTGATATGGGTTATCCGCTGACCCTGGGCAAGGGCGTGACCGTTGGCCATAACGCCATGCTGCATGGCTGCACGGTGGGCGATTACAGCCTGATCGGTATCAATGCCGTGGTGCTCAATGGCGCGAAGATCGGCAAGCACTGCATCATTGGCGCCAATGCGCTGGTGCCAGAGGGCAAGGAGATTCCGGACGGCTCGCTGGTGGTTGGTTCGCCCTGCAAGGTGATCCGTGAACTGACCGAGCAGCAAAAGAAAATGCTCGAGGCCAGTGCGGCGCATTATGTGCACAATGCAGCGCGCTATCGCCGCGATCTCAAGGTGCAGGAAGACTGATGCCTGCACCACTGCGCTCGCCCTGCATCGGTGTCTGTGCGTTGGACGAGCAGGATATCTGCACCGGCTGCCAGCGCACCGGAGCGGAAATTACCCTGTGGAGTCGCATGACCGAGGTGCAGCGTGCTGAGGTCCTGCGCCGCTGTGAGCAGCGGGCGCGCGAGCAGGGCTTGTGGTTTTCCCCTACAACCGACTGAAGGAAACTCGTCATGGCCAGAATTGGAACGCCCGGTTCGGAAAACGCTACCCGGGTACTGTTGTTGGGGGCCGGAGAGCTGGGCAAGGAGCTGGTTATCGAGTTGCAGCGGCTGGGTTGCGAAACCATTGCCGTGGACCGTTACCCGCAGGCGCCGGCCATGCAGGTTGCTCACCGGCATCATGTGGTGGACATGCTCGACAAGGTCCAGCTGCGTGAGGTTATTGAATCCGAGCAGCCGGACTATATTGTCCCCGAGATTGAGGCCATTGCTACCCAGACTCTGATGGATATGGAGGCCGAGGGTTACAAGGTTATTCCCACAGCGCGGGCTGCCTGGTTGACCATGGACCGTGAGGGGATTCGCCGTTTGGCGGCAGAAGAGTTGGGTTTGCCCACTTCACCCTACCGTTTTGCCGACAGCCTGGAAGACTATCTTGCCGCTGTGGCTGAGATTGGTCTGCCCTGTGTGGTCAAGCCGGTCATGAGCTCCTCCGGTAAGGGACAGTCCTTGCTGCGCAGCGAAGAGGATATCCACGCGGCCTGGGCGTATGCGCAGTCGGGCGGCCGGGCCGGGCAGGGCCGGGTGATAGTCGAGGGCTTTGTTGACTTTGATTACGAAATCACCCTGCTGACTGTGCGGCATGTTGATGGCACGGAGTTCTGTGCGCCGATTGGTCACCGTCAGGCCGGCGGGGATTATCAGGAGTCCTGGCAGCCCCAGGCCATGAGCGAAGTGGCTCTGACAGAATCCCAACGTATTGCCAAGGCGGTCACCGATGCGTTGGGTGGACGAGGTTTGTTCGGCGTCGAACTCTTTATCAAAGGGGATAAGGTGTGGTTCAGCGAAGTTTCGCCACGCCCGCACGATACCGGCATGGTCACGCTGATCTCTCAGGACCTGTCGGAATTTGCCCTGCATGCGCGGGCCATTCTCGGTTTGCCGATTCCAGCTATTCGCCAGTTGGGGCCGTCAGCGTCGGCGGTGATCCTGGTCGAAGGCCAATCCACGACCGTGAGCTTTGGCAATCTGCACGCCTCGCTGGTTGAAGTCGATACCCAGTTGCGTCTGTTCGGCAAGCCGGAGGTGGCGGGTCAGCGGCGCATGGGTGTGGCGCTGGCGCGTGATGAGGATATTGAGTCTGCGCGGGCCAAGGCCATGCGTGTGGTGGCGGCGGTGGAGATCACGCTCTGAGCCGCTGGTGGTATCTGGCCGCACCGGCCTTGCCACTGCTGTTGCCCCAGGCCCTGTGGGTCAAGCGCACGGCGCTGCGTCTGCCCGAGGCCGCGCAGCCCTGGACGGGGCTTTGTCTTCCGGCTGGTTCCTTGGGCAACGAACACCCTTTGCGCTTGTTGCTGGTGGGTGAGTCGACGGTTGCCGGGGTGGGTGTCGAGACCCAGTCCGAGGCCCTCAGTGGCCAATTGGCTAGCCAGTTGGCGCAGGCCTTGAAGCGCCCGGTGCAGTGGCAGGCCTGTGGTCGTAACGGCGCTACGGCCAGCGATTGCCTGACTGAATTGTTGCCACAGCTGCAGGGTCAGCACTGGGATCTGGTGCTGCTGGTGTTAGGCGTCAACGACACCACACATTTGAGCTCAAGACGGCGTTGGCGTCGAAGCATGACACAACTGGTTGAGGCGTTTGCCGGTCGAGCCGGGCAGTGCCTGATCACTGGTGTGCCGCCATTGGGGTATTTTCAAGCCTTGCCGCAGCCTTTGCGAGCCTGGTTCGGACTGCGTGCCGGCCTGCTGGATACGGATCTGCGCGAACTGGCCAGTCATTCGGGAGCAGGCTATCTGCCCTTGAATATGGCCTTTGAACCGGCGTTTCTGGCCCGGGATGGCTACCATCCTTCAGCGCTGGGTTATGCGCACTGGGCGGCGGGTATTGTTCACCAGTTGGGCTACAGCTCGTCGTCGACGGTGCCGAACGGCAGTTCGCCCTGAATATCCAGTGCGCGATCCCAGATGCGCACGCTTTTCACCATATTGTCCTTGGTCTGCAGGATTTCCATGCGGTAGTGACCAATGCTCAGGCACACGCTGGTCTCAGGGATGCTTTCCAGCTGTTCGGTAATCAAGCCATTCAGGGTCTTTGGGCCGTCAGCCGGCAGTTTCCACTGTAGCTGTCGGTTGATCGCCCGAATCGCGCTGGAACCCTCAATTACAAAGCTGCCGTTGGGTTGCGGATGAATATCCTGGCTGGGCAGCAGCATGTCGGTGGTGAATTCGCCGACAATCTCCTCGAGTATGTCTTCCAGGGTGACCAGGCCAATGACGTCGCCATATTCATCGACGACAATGGCAATCCGGCGTTTCTGCTTCTGGAAATTGAACAGCTGGGTGTGCAAGGGTGTGCTTTCAGGAACGAAATAGGGTTCCTTGCAGGCGGCAATCAAGGTTTCCTTGGTCAGCTCGCCACGGCTCAGTACCCGCGCTATCGAGCGCATGTGCACAATCCCGGTAACCTGATTGATGTCGCTGGTATAGACCGGCAGGCGGGTATGGTGGCAGGTGCGCAGTTGGTTGATGATCTCTGACATGTCATTGTCGAGGTCGATACCTACTGCGTCGTTGCGCGGCACCATGATGTCGTTGACCGTCATCTTTTCCAGATCAAGGATGCCCAGCAACATGTTCTGGCGGCTGCGGGTAATACCCAGGCCGGTTTCGCGGACCACGGTGCGTAATTCTTCGGTACTCAGTTGATCGCTGCCGACGCTGGCCGGATTCACGCCGATCAAGCGCAGCAGTACGTTGCTGATGGCGCCGCAAATCCACACCACTGGATACAACACAATCTGCAGCAGGCGCAGCACAAAGCTGGCCGGGAAGGCGATCAGCTCCGGGCGCAGGGCCGCCAGGGTCTTGGGCGTTATTTCACCAAAAATCAGGATAACGATGGTCAGGCCGATGGTGGCCACGGCAATTCCGGCTTCGCCCCAGATCTGCACGGCGACCACGGTGGCGATCGAGGCGGCAAGAATGTTGACGATATTGTTGCCGACCAGAATGGTGCCAAGCAGCCGGTCAGGGCGCTCCAGCAGGCGCGAAGCACGCTTGGCGGCCTTGTGCCCCTCCTTGGTCAGGTGTTTGAGCCGGTAGCGGTTCAGGCTCATCATGCTGGTTTCCGAGCTGGAGAAAAAAGCCGACAGCACGATAAGCACCGCCAGGCAGATCAGCAGGAAACTGGTATGGGCGTTGTTCAAGGGACTACCTCGGAAGAGATGGGAGCATCAGAGTGGCAGCAGGAACTCGCGCACCAGCTTGCTGCCGAAATAGGCCAATGCCAGCAGCAGAAAGCCAGCCAGGGTCCAGCGGATCGCATTGCTGCCGCGCCAACCGCGAAAATGCCGGCCCCAGAGCAGAATGCCGAAGACGATCCAGGCCAGGCAGGACAGCAGGGTCTTGTGCGCCACACCCTGAGCCAGCATGTTGTCGAGAAACACAAAGCCGGAGATCAGGGCGAGGGTCAGCAGTACCTCTCCGCAGAGCAGGAACTGGAACAGCAGGCGTTCCATGGTCTGCAGTGGCGGGAAGTTACGGATGAAACGGGTCGGGTGCTTGTGTTTGAGTTGATAATTCTGGATGGCCAGCAGGCTGGCCTGGAATACCGCGATGGTGAGGATGCCGTAGGCCAGGATCGACAGCAGCACGTGCAGCATCAGTGCCCCCTCGTCGGGTACCACCACGCTGCCCTGGCCCGGAAACAGCCAGGCCAGCAGGCCGGTGATCAGTGCCAGCGGGTAAAGCCCGAGCAGCAGTGTGGTGATGGGCGCACGCAGGCTGAACAACAGGGTAATGGCGATTACCAGCCAGGCAATCAGCGAGGCGGTATTGAAGAAGCCCAGCATCAACCCCTGCGCAGAGAACAACTGCAGATACAGACTGCCGGCATGGGCGGTCAGGGCGACCAGGCCGATGCTGCGGAGCAGACTTTCATTGACGGTCAGGCGTTTGCCCAGACAGTGCAATTGGTAGGCGCTGCCACATAGATAAAGAAGCGCTGCGAGCAGACTTGGAGTAAGGGCTGTCATACGTCCCTGCGGGTAAGAAACAATGGGGCAAAGTGTGGCACAAGCTGCGCTGCGGTTAAAGCGCTTCCCTGTCATCCATCCGGAGGGCCATGTATACTCCTGCGCTTGATTGCTTCGGGCCGCCAGGCGGCGCACAACGAAGCCCAGGAGATGACGCATGTTTGACAATCTTACCGAACGGCTTTCGCACTCGTTGGCGGGTGTGACCGGCCGAGCCAAACTGACCGAAGATAATATCCGCGACACCCTGCGCGAAGTGCGTATGGCACTGCTGGAGGCGGATGTCGCTCTGCCGGTGGTCAAGGCCTTTGTTGATCAGGTCCGCGACCGCGCCGTCGGTCAGGAAGTATCACGCAGCCTGTCGCCGGGCCAGGTCTTTGTAAAGATCATCAAGGCTGAGCTGGAAGCGGTGATGGGCGAGACCGTCGGTCTGAATCTGGCCGTCACCCCCCCGGCCGTGATCCTTATGGCGGGTTTGCAGGGTGCCGGTAAGACCACCTCGGTGGCCAAGCTGGCGCGTACCCTGCGCGAGCGGCAGAAGAAAAAGGTCATGGTGGTCAGTGCCGACGTCTACCGTCCGGCGGCGATCAAGCAGCTGGAAACCCTGGCCGCTGAAGTGGATGTCACCTTCTTCCCGTCCGATGCCGGCCAGAAGCCGGTGGCCATTGTTGAGGCCGCCATGCGCGAGGCGCGCAGCCGCTTCATGGATGTGCTGATCATCGACACCGCCGGTCGTCTGGCCATCGATGCCGAGATGATGGACGAGATTCGCGCCGTGCATGCCGCCGCCAAGCCGGCCGAAACGCTGTTTGTGGTCGATGCCATGACCGGTCAGGATGCGGCCAATACCGCCCAGGCCTTTAATGAGGCGTTACCGCTAACCGGTGTGATCCTGACCAAGGTCGACGGTGATGCGCGCGGCGGTGCGGCCTTGTCGGTGCGCCATATCACCGGTAAGCCGATCAAGTTTCTGGGCATGGGTGAGAAGACCGATGCCCTGGAAGTCTTCCACCCTGACCGTATTGCCTCGCGCATCCTCGGCATGGGTGATGTGCTTAGTCTGATCGAACAGGCCGAGCAAAAGCTCGATAAGCAGAAGGCCGAAAAGCTCGCCAACAAGCTGAAAAAGGGCAAGGGCTTCGATCTTGAGGACTTCCGTGACCAGTTACAGCAGATGCGTGGCATGGGTGGTCTGGGTTCGATGATGGAAAAGCTGCCGATGATGGGTGGCAAGATCAACGCCGCGCAGATGGAAACCGCGCAGACCGCCGCAGAGAAGCAGTTCAAGGTCATGGAGGCGATCATCAATTCCATGACCCCGGGTGAGCGTCGCAACCCGGATATCATCAGTGGTTCGCGCAAGCGCCGGATTGCCGCCGGTTCGGGCACCCAGATCCAGGATATCGGTCGTGTCATCAAGCAGCACAAGCAGATGCAGAAGATGATGAAGAAGGTCAGTGGCAAGGGTGGTATGGCCAAACTGATGCGTGGCATGGGCGGTATGGGTGGCATGGGCGGCGGCGGTGGCATGCTGCCCCCAGGCGGTGGTATGCCGAAGTTTTGAGGTAGCAGCCGGCTTTGCCGGCATGCTGTTCAGGGGTTGATCAAAAAACAGTTTTCAATAGCCGCGATATTCCGTAGAATACGCGACCTTTCGGGTATGTCGGACTTGGTCCGTTACCCGGCATGAATCAATGAGCGTTACTCAATTACAGGAAACGATGTCCACATGGTAACCATTCGTCTTGCTCGTGGTGGCTCCAAGAAGCGCCCTTTTTATCACCTGACTGTTGCCAACAGCCGTAACGCCCGTGATGGCCGTTTCGTTGAGCGCGTTGGTTTTTTCAACCCCGTTGCAAGCGGTGCTGAAATTCGTCTGTCAGTGAACCAGGAGCGTGTCAGCTACTGGCTGGGTCAGGGCGCACAGCCTTCTGACCGCGTTGCTGCTCTGCTGAAGGAAACTCAGGCCTCTGCCTGATATGACTTCTTTGCCGGAATCGGCCACATCGCCCTGGGTGGTGTTGGGAAAGATCGTCTCGGTTCACGGCATTCGCGGCTCGGTCAAGGTGTACTCCGAAACCGATCCGCTGGATAACATTCTGGACTACCCGCAGTGGGTGCTCCGACGGGGAGCGGAAACGCGTACCGTCAAAGTGCTCAAGGGCCGGGTTCAGGGTCGCGTGCTGGTGGTTGATCTGGAAGGCGTGACCGACCGGGACCAGGCACAGGCCTTGGGTGACTTCGAGATCTGTGTTGAGCGCGCTGCGCTGCCGGCTCTCGAGCCAGGCGAGTATTACTGGAACCAGCTGGAAGGTTTGCAGGTAGTGACCCTCGAAGGTCAGCTACTGGGTTGCATAGACCATCTGCTGGAAACCGGCTCGAACGATGTAATGGTAGTCAAGCCCTGTGCGGGCAGCCTGGATCAGCGCGAGCGGTTATTGCCTTACTTGCCTGATCTGTACGTGAAATCGGTTGATCTGCAGTCAGGTGTGATGCAGGTGGACTGGGATCCGGAGTTCTGATCGGTGTGGGCCGGTGTAGTCACCCTGTTCCCCGAGATGTTTGCGGCTCTGACTGACTACGGTGTGACAGGTCGCGCAGTCAAGCGCGGTCAGCTGCAGCTGGTCTTCAGCAATCCACGTGAGCATGCCCATGACCGTCATCGGACGGTGGATGACCGGCCCTTTGGTGGTGGCCCCGGTATGCTGATGAAAGTCGAGCCACTGCTGGACGCCATTGAAGCGGCCAGGCAGCAGGCGCCCTCGACGCCCCGGGTGATCTACCTGTCACCCCAGGGCCAGCCGCTGACCCAGCAACGGGCCGCCGAGTTGGCTCAGCTGGACAGCCTGGTGCTGTTATGCGGGCGCTACGAAGGCATCGACGAGCGCATCATTGAGATGTGTGTTGATGAAGAAATTTCCATCGGCGACTACGTGTTGTCCGGTGGTGAACTGGGAGCCATGGTGCTTCTGGATGCGGTAACCCGATTGATTCCAGGCGTGCTTGGGCATGCGGCATCAGCGGAAGAGGATTCGTTTTCGGAAGGGTGGCTGGATTGTCCGCATTACACCCGGCCGGAAGAGTTTGCCGAGCGGCGCGTACCGGAGGTGTTGCTCAGTGGTAATCATGAACTGATCCGGCGCTGGCGTCTCAAGCAGTCCCTGGGCAGAACCTGGCTACGTCGACCAGAGTTGCTCAAGGATTTAACGCTGAGCAAAGAACAGCAACAGCTGTTGGCGGAATTTATCCGCGAACAGGAAACCGATAACCATTGATGCAAGTCCGGCGGCTTGTGCAGGAGAGAGAAATGTCCAATATTATTGCCCAGATCGAAGCTGAGCAGATGAGCAAGCAGTTGCCCCCCTTTGCACCGGGTGACACTGTCATCGTCCAGGTTAAAGTGAAGGAAGGCGACCGTTCGCGTCTCCAGGCCTTTGAAGGCGTGGTTATCGGTAAGCGTAACCGTGGTCTGAACTCGGCCTTTACCGTGCGTAAAATCTCCAACGGTGTTGGCGTAGAGCGTACCTTCCAGAGCTACTCGCCGCTGGTTGACAGCATTACCGTCAAGCGTCGTGGTGATGTACGTAAAGCCAAGCTGTACTATCTGCGTGACCTGTCTGGTCGTGCCGCACGCATCAAGGAAAAGCTGTCCTGATCGGACGCTTTACCTGCGTAAAGAAAAGCAGCCTTCGGGCTGCTTTTTTGTTATTTGCAGTAAGATGGTCAGACCTTTTTCCGTCAGGCAGGTAAAGCGCCCATGCAGCATCCCATGCCCAAGGCTGTGATCAGCGAGGCAGAGCAGCGTCTGGTAGCCGACTACGTCGACAGTCTGTGGCTGGAACGGGGTCTGGCACGGCCGACGCTGGAAGCCTATCGCACCGATCTTGAGCATTTGGCCAGTTGGCTGGCCGGGCGTGGCTGCCACTTGCTGCAGGCGTCACGCGCGGATCTGATGGAGCATCTGGGCTGGCGCATTGGTCAGGGTTATCAGGCCCGCTCCACGGCCCGATTACTGTCCTGTGTGCGCGGTTTTTATCGCCATGCATTGCGTCAGAACCTCATCAGTCAGGACCCGACCCTGGATATCGAGTTGCCGAAACTGGGTCGACCCTTGCCCAAATCCCTGAGTGAGGCCGAGGTCGAGGCGCTGTTGGCGGCGCCGGATGTCGACGACAGTTTGGGTCTGCGCGACCGCTGCATGCTTGAGGTGCTGTATGCCTGCGGTCTGCGTGTCAGTGAGCTGACCGGCCTGCGGCTGGATCAGTTGAACCTGCGTCAAGGTGTGGTACGGGTAACGGGCAAGGGCAGCAAGGAGCGCTTGGTACCCCTGGGTGAGGAGGCCCTGGCCTGGCTTGAGCGTTATCTGCGTGAAGGGCGTGCCGAGCTGTTGGCTGGGCAGCCCAGTGACGTGGTGTTTCCCAGTCGACAGGGGCGGGAGATGACGCGTCAGACCTTCTGGCATCGCATCAAGCTGCATGCCCTGCAGGCGGGGATTAATCGCTCGTTGTCACCGCATACCCTGCGCCATGCCTTTGCCACCCATCTGCTCAATCACGGCGCTGATTTGCGGGTCGTGCAGATGCTGCTGGGTCACAGTGATCTGTCGACGACACAGATCTACACACATATTGCCCGTCAGCG
The DNA here is from genome assembly GCF_057548395.1 of Halopseudomonas sp. 4NH20-0008. Classification (NCBI taxonomy): domain Bacteria; kingdom Pseudomonadati; phylum Pseudomonadota; class Gammaproteobacteria; order Pseudomonadales; family Pseudomonadaceae; genus Halopseudomonas; species Halopseudomonas sp. 4NH20-0008. The sequence continues at coordinate 187,217 of NZ_BAAJMD010000007.1, read as the reverse complement.
TTTGCGCGATCTGCATGCAAGCCATCATCCCCGTGGGTGAGTGGCATCTTTCATGCTAAGCTTGGCAGCCTTGAATGAGGACTGAATAATGCGAATGAATTACCTTGCCGCCGGCTTTCTGGCCTTGACGGTATTCAATGTCATGGCCGAGGAGCCTGCGTCAGCCACCCAAGAGGATACGGCTGCCGCCCTGAGTGCCCATTTCGAGCGTCTGGGATTGCCTGCGCAGGTGCGCAGCGTTGAGCCGTCGGCGCTGCCCGGTGTGATGCAGGTAATGACCAGCACCGGGCGCGTGCTGTATGCGTCGGAAGACGGTGCCTTGTTGCTGGAAGGTGCTTTGCTGGATATCAGCGGCGAGCGCATGGTTAATCTGACGGCGCGAGTCGAGGCCGAGAGCGTTCGTGATGCGGTCAACAACATGCCGCGTGACGAGTTGGTGATCTTTGCGCCGGCCGAGCCCAAGACCCATATCACGGTCTTTACCGACGTCGACTGTGGTTACTGCCGAGTGCTGCATCAGGAGGTTGAAGAGCTCAATCAACTGGGTATCGAGGTACGTTATGCGGCCTTCCCGCGCAGCGGGCCGAACGAAGCAAGTGCTGCCACCATGCAGTCTATCTGGTGTGCCGATGACCGCCAGGCGGCGATGACGCTGGCCAAGCTGGGTGAGCCCGTTGAGCCAAAGACCTGCGACAATCCAGTGGTCGAACAGCTGCTCTTCGGTCAGCAACTGGGTGTCAAAGGTACGCCTGCCATTTTCTTTGCCAACGGTGTGTTGCAGCCTGGATATACGCCTGCAGCGACGTTGGCAGCCGAAGCGCTGGTTAACCAATAAGCAGCCAATTTAGAAAATATTTTCAATTAACAGTGTAAGTGGGGGCCAAAGTTTGAAACCGGTGAAAGTGGGAATCTGTGGTTTGGGCACCGTTGGCGGTGGCACCTTCAATGTCTTGCAACGTAACGCGGTGGAGATTGCCCGGCGGGCCGGGCGGGGTATTGAAGTGGCGCAGATTGCTGCTCGCCATTTGAATCCGGCGTGCAACCTGGGTGAGACCCCGGTCACCGAGGATGTCTTTGCCGTGGTCAACAACCCCGAGATCGACATCATTGTCGAGCTGATTGGCGGTTACGGCGTAGCCCGCGAAGTGGTGTTGCAGGCCATCGCCAATGGCAAGCATGTGGTCACGGCCAACAAGGCTTTGATTGCCGTGCACGGTAACGAGATCTTTGCTGCGGCCAGCGCCAAGGGCGTCATGGTCGCCTTCGAGGCGTCCGTTGCCGGTGGCATCCCGATCATCAAGGCCGTGCGTGAAGGCCTGGCCGCCAACCAGATCAACTGGCTGGCCGGCATTATCAACGGCACCGGTAACTTTATTCTGACCGAAATGCGCGACAAGGGCCGGACCTTTGACGATGTGCTGGCTGAAGCTCAGGCACTGGGCTATGCCGAAGCAGACCCGACCTTTGATGTCGAGGGCATTGATGCCGCGCACAAGCTGACGATTCTGGCCTCGATTGCCTTCGGCATTCCGCTGCAGTTCGACAAGGCCTACACCGAGGGGATCAGCAAGCTGACCACCGCCGATGTCGCCTACGCCGAAGCCTTCGGCTACCGTATCAAGCATCTGGGTGTTGCCCGTCGCACGTCCGAAGGTGTCGAACTGCGCGTGCATCCGACGCTGATTCCGGCGGACCGCCTGATTGCCAATGTGCATGGCGTGATGAACGCGGTGATGGTGCATGGTGATGCCGTGGGTTCGACGCTGTATTACGGCGCCGGTGCCGGTGCAGAGCCAACCGCCTCCTCGGTGGTGGCTGACATCATTGACGTGGTGCGCACCTTGACCACCGATCCGAACAACCGCGTGCCGCACCTGGCGTTCCAGGCCAATGCCCTGTCGGATCTGCCGGTACTGCCGGTCGGTCAGGTGGAAACCGCCTATTACCTGCGTATCCAGGCCAAGGACCGTCCCGGCGTGTTGGCCAAGGTTGCCACCGTGCTGTCCGAACGCGGGATCAACATCGAATCGATTCTGCAGAAGGAAGCCGAAGAGCAGGATGGCCTAGTGCCGATCATTCTGATGACGCACCGTGTGCGCGAGCAGAAAATGAATGACGCCATCACCGCCCTCGAAGCCCTCGATGACATCGCCGGCCCGCTGATGCGGATCCGGGTGGAACAACTGAACTAACAGCGGCAAGCGGCAAGCGGCAAGTAACAAGTACGCCGGAGCATGATCGGTTGCTTGCAGCTTGTGGCTTGTGGCTTGAAGCTCAAACCGAAGGTTTGCAAAGATGCGCTATATAAGTACCCGCGGCCAGGCACCGGCCCTGAATTTTGAAGACGTACTGCTCGCCGGTCTGGCTACTGACGGTGGTCTGTATGTGCCTGAGAATCTGCCGCGCTTTACCCAGGAAGAGATTGCCTCCTGGGCTGGTCTGCCTTACCACGAGCTGGCTTTCAATGTAATGCGGCCCTTTGTGACCGGCAGTATCAGTGATGCCGAATTCCGCACCATCCTGGAAGAGACCTACGGCGTTTTCGCCCATCAGGCGGTGGCGCCACTGCGTCAACTGGCGGGTAACGAATGGGTGCTGGAGCTGTTCCACGGCCCGACCCTGGCGTTCAAGGACTTTGCTCTGCAATTGTTGGGTCGTCTGCTGGATCACTTCCTGATGAAGCGGGGCGAGCGCGTGGTGATCATGGGTGCGACCTCGGGTGATACCGGCTCGGCGGCCATCGAAGGCTGCCGTCGGTGTGAGAATGTGGATATCTTTATCCTGCATCCGCATAACCGGGTGTCCGAGGTACAGCGCCGGCAGATGACCACCATCATGGGTGAGAACATCCACAATATTGCCGTCGAGGGTAACTTTGACGACTGTCAGGAGATGGTCAAGGACAGCTTTGCTGACCAGAGCTTTCTCAAGGGCACGCGGCTGGTGGCGGTCAACTCGATCAACTGGGCGCGGATCATGGCGCAGATCGTTTATTACTTCCATGCCGCTTTGCAGCTGGGCGGACCGGCACGCTCCATGGCGTTCTCGGTACCGACCGGTAATTTCGGTGACATCTTTGCCGGCTACCTGGCCCGCAATATGGGTTTGCCGATCAGCCAACTGATTGTTGCGACCAACCGCAATGATATTTTGCATCGCTTCATGAGCGGCAATCAGTATGACAAGGACACCCTGCATCCGTCCCTGTCGCCGTCCATGGATATCATGGTGTCGTCGAACTTCGAGCGTCTGCTGTTTGACCTGCATGGCCGAAATGGCCAAGTGGTCGGTAAGTTGATGGCCGAGTTCAAGCAGTCCGGCAAGCTGTCGGTCGAGGCCGAACGCTGGACTGAGGCGCGTCGTCTGTTCGACTCACTGGCGGTGGATGATGAGCAGACCTGTGCGACCATTGCCGATGTGTTCCGTGACTGTGGTGAGCTGCTGGACCCCCACACCGCGATCGGTGTGCATGCTGCGCGTGAATGCCGTCGCTCGATGTCCACGCCGATGATTACGCTGGGCACAGCGCATCCGGTCAAGTTCCCGGAGGCGGTGATCAAGTCCGGCGTCGGTCAGGAGCCGGCGCTGCCTGCGCACCTGGCTGATTTGTTCGAGCGTGAAGAGAAATTCACCGTATTGGCCAATCAGCTGCAGGATGTTCAGTCCTTTGTGGCGGCCCACGGTAACCGCAGCAAACCGCTGTAATTAAGCCTGGCAGCCCGGCCTGATGTTGCGTCAGGTCGGGCTTTTTTGTGTTTGGCCAGGCGTGACATGCGCGGCAACACTTGGCGCAGGCCTCTGGCTGGTACTCCGACAGTGATGCTGGGATGCTGATGTCTGGTTAACGCGGAGCTCTCAGATGCAGCCTCAGGATCGCGCCCGTGCGGCGTTAAGCACCCTCTTTGTTGCCGATGCCCTGGCCATGCCGGTGCACTGGTTCTATAACCGGCACGATATTCTCAAGGCCTTTCCCGGCGGCGTACAAGGCTTTGAAGCCGCGCCGGCCTATCATCCTTCCTCGATCATGAATCTGCACTCCACCAGTCGGGGTGGTCGCGGCGGTCAGGGCGAACGCCAGCGTGAAGTCGTGGGCGAGGTGATCCTCAAGGGCAAACGGGCTTACTGGGGTCAGCCGAATATGCACTACCATCGAGGCATGCAGGCCGGTGAGAATACCCTGAATGCGCACTGTGCCAGGCTGCTGATGCGTTGTCTGGCCGCGCAGGCTGGTGAGTATCAGCGTGAAGCTTACGCGCAGGCTTATATCGGTTTTATGACGGCGGATCCGCCGGCGCATGGCGATACCTATGCGGAGTCCTATCACCGCGGTTTCTTTGCCAATCTGGACAGTGGCAAAGCCTGGGATCGCTGCGCGGCGGTGACCCATGACACGCCCTCGATTGGCGGGCTGGTCAGTATTGCACCACTGGTTTTTGCCGAGCGTTTGCGCGGCACACCGCTGGACCGGGTGCAGCAGTTGTGTCGCGCACATCTGTTTCTGACCCATCCTGATGACGAGTTGGCGCGGGTCTGTGCAGCCTATGTGGACCTGCTTGATGCGCTGCTGTATCGCCCGGACAGCCAGTCCGCGCTGGCGCTGATCCTCGCCACGGCGCAGCGCAGCGGCATCGACTTACCCGCCTTGCTGGCCCGCGGTCGCAGTGATGCCGAGGTGGTCGGCGGGGTCTTTTCCAGCGCCTGCTATATCAGCGGTTCGTGGCCCTCGGTGCTGTACCTGGCGGCGCGCTATCTGGATGATCCACTGGCCGGTTTGCAGGCCAATTGCAATGTCGGCGGCGACAATGTGCATCGTGGTGCGGTGCTCGGGACCCTGCTCGGGCTGGTCAGTGGGCAGGTACCTGGCCTGTTTGAGCAGCTCGTCGAGCAGCAGGTCATTGCTGCCGAGATCAGCGCCCTGGTGGAGCAGGCCTCCGCACCGCTCAGCTGATTTGCAGCAGGTCGCCGTCGCGGTTGATCACCAGAAAGCGCGTGATCAATCCGGCTTTGACCTGTTCGGCCATCATTTGCAGCGGTTGCAGCGCCTCGTCACTGGTTGGTGCAATACCGGCCCGGCCGGACAGGGCCGAGGCAAAGGCCAGATCCCAGTGCACGCCGGTTTGTGTCGACTCCTCAAGCAACTGCTCGAAGCGTGGCAATTCCTCCGGCAATTTGTCCACGCAGAGAACCGGACTGAGCACGCCCCCTTCGCCCTGCTCGTAAGCCAGGCGCTCCTCGTCGCTGGGATCGTCCGGCAGCCCAGCCTGGGCCAGCACAAACAGCAGACGCTGGGGTTCCGGCTGGGCCTTGGCGGCCTGGAGGAAATCGTTGAAGGTCTTGATCTGCATGGGGTATCTCCGTTTGCAATGTCTAGCCTAATCCCGTGCCCGACTTTGTGCAGGGCACAAAGGGGGCAGGGGCGAGACTCTTTGTAGGTATGGTCTGTCAGGCCTCGGTTTCAGGAGCGGGCTGCTTGTCACCTTGTCTGCCAGGCAGGGGGGACAGGTAGCCGATCAACAGCATCAGACTGCCCACGGCCATAAAGGATACGATGCGCGTCAGGGTACCCGTGCCGGTCAGATCCTTGGTAAAGAGCTTGAGTACGATAATGCAGAGCAGCGCCGCACCGGCAAACCAGAGCTCACGCGCCTGAAAGCGTCGGGCCAGATACATGACCAGCAGGGCGCAGAGCGACCAGAGAATCGACAGTGCCATTTGCACTTCCAGCGATTGCCAGAGGCTTGGCAGTGCATAGTCAACGCCGCCGTAATGCGCCATGGCGCGCAGTACCAGCAGATTCAACCAGCTGAACGCGCAGAGTCCAATCAGACCCAGGCCCACGTCGCGCCCCAGTGCAGCCAGGTTGCAGAGTTGGTTGTGGTAACAGTGGATGAGCAGTAGCAGACATAAAGCCTGCAGCAGATCCAACGGGTTGAGCAGGGGTAGATACGCCAGTGCGCTGGTGCCTGACAAGGCGCTGGTATAGAGATACCAGATGCCCATCAGCGCCAGTAGCGGCGCTGCAATCCATTGCAGGTAGAGTTCGCGATAGTGGCTGAGCGGCCACTTTTCCGCTCGCCACAGGGGTGTCGACAGCAGCAGTAACAGCGGTGCTGCCAGCGCTGCAAACCAGAGCACGGCGGCGCTGGTGACGTGCCAGCCCATTGCCAGTTGCCACCAGCGGGCTTCCCAGACCAGCAGGGCAGCAAACAGCCAGTAACCGGCACTGTGCCAGGCCTTGAGTAGCGCCTGACCGGGTCGCTCACGCTGCCACCAGAGTATGCCGAAATGCAGGGCAAAGAACGCCGGCAGGGCGAGCAGTCCCAGCGCAGCACTGGGATGCTGGCTGCCTATATCAATCAGCATGGCGCTCATATGAACGGCTGACCAGATCAACACGCTGGGCAGCAACCAGAAACCGAGGCGCTCAATACCCCGCCAGTGCAGACGCTGGCCAAGCAACAGCAGACCCAGGCTGCTGAGTGTCACGGCCAGTAACATGGCTGAATAGAAATAGGATCTGGCCAAATGCGCATCCACCTCATTCAGCAGGGCCAGGATCCACCAGCTCCAGCCAATGATCAGGGCGGCCAGTTCGAAGCCTTTCTCGCTGTTCAGGCTGTGCTTGGGTAGTTTCTCCAGCATCAATGCAATGCTTAGCGCGGCAATGGACAGGATCAACAGTCCGAGGAAGTCACCTTGCACCAGCGGCAGCTCCCCGGTGTTCAGGCTGTTGTTCCAGAAAAATGACAGGCAGGCCGCGAGATACAGCAGATAGCCGGCCAGACGCGGCAGGCGGTGCTGTTGGCGCAAGCCAATCCAGATCAGGCCGGCGGCCTCCAGAGCCCAGCTGGCTGAGGTCCATTGCGCATCCAATGCCAGCGGGATAGCCAGCGTAGCGAACATCAGTCCTATGGCCACAAAGGCCTGGGTCAGCAGGCGCAGCGCGGGTTGATGGTGGCGCCAGAGCCAGAACGCCAATCCCCAATACAGCGCCGCCAGCAGTGCGGCGCTGGTGGCCAGACCGTATTCGTTGCCTTCCAGCAGCATGGCCTGGATGCCAAAGCCGATTATCGGTAGGCCGAACACCAGGGTGGCATCTACCAGACCACGCAGTTGCGGTGGCTGGCGCAGGGAGAACAGCAATGACACCAACAGGTATTGCAGGAAGAAGCCGATCAGAAACAGCTGGCTGGACAGATACCAGTCCGGTTGGAACTTCAGGGCTGCCCAGGCACTGGTGATGCCGAAGGTGAACACGAAGCCGACCCAGTTCAGCAATCGCCAGCGTTTGAACCAGGCGATACTCAGTACGCCAAGGTTCAGTAGCAGGTAGAAGCTGAACAGGGTGACATGGCTACCGCTGCCATCCGAGGTCAGCACTGGGGCCATGAAGCCGCCGCTGGTGGCCATCAGGGCAAGCACCTGGGCATTCTGCAATACCGCCATCAGCGCGCCGAGCATGACGATAAGGAACATCAGGGCGAAGGCGGTGCTGGACGGTAGTAATGGGAACAGTTTGGTTGCAGCAAAGACTGTCAGATACAGGGTGGCAATACCACCACCCTGCAAGACCAGGCCATAGCCGCCGGGCTTGTGCCGGGTACGCCAGCCAATAGCCAGGAGTATGCAGGCCACCAACGCCACACTGGCCAGGCGCATCTCGATCGGGAACAGGCCCTGACTGGAGACATATTTGATCAAAAAGCCCAGACCAAAAAACATCACCACCATACCGATGCGGACGATCGGATTGCCTTCGGTCAAAAAGCCGCGAATCCAGCCTTCAATCCGACTGCCGAGGTCACTGCTTGGATCGACTGATGCTGGCGTAACAGGTGCGTTGGCCTGGCTTGGGCTCCATGCCGCTGCCTGCTCGGGTTGCGGTTGAGGGTGCATGCTCGCGGTGCTGGCCGGTTGTGCTGGCTGAGGATCGAAGTCCCATTCCAGGGGCGGCTCGCCGGGGCTCAGTGGCAGGGGTTCTTCGGTGTCGGCAGGCGAGGTTTCGCTCACCTCAGGCGGCGCTTGAATGACCGCGGGCGACGTGGTGTCGCGCTGTCGAAGTGCTTCAAGGTCTGTGCGCAGCGCCTTGAGGTCGGCGGCTTGGCGGCCAAGCTGGGCCAGCAGATAACCGATAACGGCACCCAACACCACACCGGGCAACTCCAGCATCAGGGCGCCGAGCAACATGCCGACGAAGATGAACACCAGCAACTGACCCATATATCTTCCCTTATCGTGAGTCACAGTTAGGCAATCACTGAGAACGATCTGCGTTGTCGCAGTGGCATTGTTCAGAGACGCCTTGGAAGCCGGCCGGCTTGTCTGATTGTGGGCGGCTAGCGGCAGGATAATGTGTCGCCCATCTTAAGTCTAACCTGCAGCCTGCCGGTCACCCAGGATTGGTGGGGGCGTAACGAACAAGGGCAGCCGAAGCTGCCCTTGATCTGACCTGTCGGAATCAGTACTCGGCGTTATGGTAGATGTTCTGGACATCATCCAGTTCGTTGAGCATATCGGTGAATTTCTCGAACAGGGCAATATCATCCCCGGCAATGGCCGTATTGGTTTGCGGCAGGAACTGGATCTCGTCCATGGCAAAGTCCAGCTCACCAAAGTTGTCGGTCAGTGCCTGACGGGCCTTGGCGTAGTCGGTGTGGGGGGTGAATACGGTGATCTGACCGTCTTCATTTTCGATGTCGGTGACATCCACATCGGCCATCATCAGGGCTTCCAGTACGGCATCTTCATCGTCATGCGGGAAGGCCAGAATGGCGCAATGATCGAACATGTGACTGACGCTGCCAGGCGTACCCATCTTCGATTTGGTTTTGGTAAAGCAATTGCGCACGTCGGCAATGGTGCGGTTGGCGTTGTCGGTCAGGCATTCGACGATGACAATGCAGTTGCCCGGGCCAAAGCCTTCATAGCGGGCAACGGAGAAGTCTTCGCCACCGCCACCCTTGGCCTTGTCCAGCGCTTTGTCGATGACGTGTGCAGGTACTTGGCTTTTCTTGGCGCGTTCCAGCAAGCCACGCAAAGCCAGGTTGCCTGAGGGGTCTGTACCACCGGATTTGGCAGTGACGTATATTTCCCGAGCGAACTTGCTGTACACCTTGGTCTTGGCGTCAGCCGTTTTGGCCATGGATTCTTTGCGGTTCTGATAGGCGCGGCCCATGTTGCTGTCCCGTTGCGTGTGGATCGGAAAAACGCCGATTTTAACCGCAGATCACGGGCAGGGCTATGCCCTATTTCTTTGCCTTGGCTTTCTCGGCCTTGACCGCTCGTTTTTCCAGCAAACTCAGGGCGGGTTTCTTTTTTGCAGCTTTCTTGCTGTCCATACCTTTGCTCATGTGGTTTGCTCCGGGTCTGTCGGTGGGGTGTCCGGGGATTCCTTGCGGGCTTGCTTCTCCAGACGCTTTTCTTCCTGCTGCTTGATTTTCTTGAGTTCGCGTTGACGCTTTTCAAAGGAGTAGTTGGGTTTGGCCATGGTGGCTCCGGTGGCGGGGAGGGCTGTCACGGGGACAGGAGGGGTTTAGTTGTCAGTGTAGAGCATATCCGCCTCACAAAGGGGGATTCCGGCAGCGGCAGAGGGCTTTATTTCTATTGCCTGGGCGCGTGCATCAGATCACGCCCCGTTGTTTCAGATCGGCGATATCCGTTTCGCTATAGCCCAGATTTTTCAGTAGCGTGGCGTTGTGTTCGCCGAGGGCGGGGCCGCTCCATTGTGTGCTGCCGGGTGTCGCAGAGAGTTTTGGCACTATGCCGGGTGTCTTGAACGTCTTGCCGTCTGGCAGCTTGCCGTCGATAAACATGTCACGAGCAAGAAATTGTGGGTCGCTGAACATGTCGGCCACGGAAAAGATTCGGCTGGCGGGGACCTCGGCCTTGCTGAGAAGGGCCAGGACCTGTTCCTGGGGCAAGCTGGCTGTCCAGGCGTCGATCAACTGGTAAAGCTCATCGCGGCGGCTGTCGCGGCCAGCGTTATCGGACAGTTGCGGGTCGTTAGCCAAATCATCGCGGCCGATGGCGCGCATAAAGCGCTGGAAGATGGCATCGCCGTTGGCGCCAATCTGTACTGCCTTGCCGTCGGCGCAGGTGTGGATGGAAGACGGGGTAATACCGGGCATGATATTGCCGCTGCGCTCACGGACAAAGCCCATGACATCAAACTCCGGCACCATGCTCTCCATCATGGCAAAGACCGCTTCATACAGGGCGACATCGACTATTTGTCCGAGTCCGCCATTGATCTCGCGGTGACGCAGCGCCATGAGGGCGCCAATCACGCCCCAGAGCGCGGCAATCGAATCGCCAATGGAAATGCCGGTGCGTACCGGTGGGCGATCCTCGAAGCCGGTGATATAGCGCAAGCCGCCCATGGATTCGCCGACAGCGCCAAAGCCTGGCTGGTCCTTCATCGGGCCGCTCTGGCCGAAGCCCGAGAGTCTGACCATCACCAGCTTGGGATTCAGTGCATGCAGGACGTCCCAGCCCAGTCCGAGTTTTTCCAGGGTGCCGGGGCGGAAATTCTCAATCAGGATATCGGCCTCACTGAGCAGCTGTTTGAGGATATCCAGTCCTTCCGGGCTTTTCAGGTTCAGTGTCAGGGACTGCTTGTTCCGGGCCTGAACGAACCACCAGAGCGAGGTGCCTTCATAGAGTTTGCGCCATTTGCGCAGGGGATCGCCGCCGTCCGGTGATTCGACCTTGATCACCTCGGCACCGAATTCCGCGCAGATGCGTGCGGCAAAGGGGCCGGCGATCAGGGTGCCAAGCTCGATGACCTTGAGGCCGCTGAGGGGAAGGGTGGCTGTTGTCATGATCTGTCCTTGATGGGCTGGTGAGCTGTGCCTGGCTAATTTACTGATTTGCTGCACAGCAGACAGTCTGATTCATGTCTGCCAATGAATTTGTTGCTTGAAATATGGCCAGGCACTTTTGCGTTACAATGCGCGCACACCCTGCCCGGAAATCGACTGCCCATGGCCCTGCAAGCAACGCCCTACAAGGTACACCTGAATCTGACTGACACCGATCGCGGTGTCTATGAGGACCTGCGCATGACCGTTGCCCGACATCCGTCGGAGACCGGCCAGCGGATGATCGCGCGCATACTCGCCTATGCGCTCTGGTATCAGGAACGCCTGGCCTTTGGCCGCGGCCTGTCCGAGGTGGACGAACCGGCGCTGTGGCACAAGAGCCTGGATGACCGGATCGAGCACTGGATTGAAGTGGGTCAACCGGATGCTGAGCGGCTGATCTGGTGTTCGCGGCGCGCCGAGCGCGTGTCATTGCTCGCCTACGGCAATACCAAAGTCTGGGCGACCAAACAGTTGCCCGCCGTGGCTGGCCTGAAGAACCTGCATATTGCCGCTTTGCCGCAGGAGCCGTTGGACCTGTTGGCTGAGCGCCTTGGTCGCACACTGGACTGGGGTTTGATGATTACCGACGGGGTGCTGTATGCCAGTGATGCGGATATTCAGGTCGAGCTGCCGCTGGAATGGCTAAAAGGCGAGCGTTGAGCCCTGACCATGCGTATTGAAGCCCGTCCTGTCCCCGCCGCTCTGCCTGAACTTGGCGCACTGCCGCCGCTGCTGACCCGGCTGTATGCGGCTCGTGGTGTCTGTACCGAAGCGGAACTCGACAAGCGTCTGCAGGCGCTGCTGCCCTACCAGCTGTTCAAGGGCATGCCCGAGGCCGTAGCGGTGTTAATTGAAGCGCTGGAGCAGCGCCAGTCGATTCTGGTGGTCGGTGATTTTGACTGCGATGGCGCCACCGCCAGCAGTGTCGCGGTGCTGGCGCTGCGCGCGCTGGGCGCCGCCGCGGTGGATTATCTGGTGCCGAACCGCTTTGAATATGGCTACGGATTGACCCCGGAGATTGTCGAGGTGGCGCTGAGCCGCCAACCGCAGGTGCTGGTCACGGTGGATAACGGTATTTCCAGCATCGAGGGGGTGGCTGCGGCCAAGGCGGCGGGTCTCAGGGTAGTGGTGACCGATCACCATTTGCCCGCCGAACAACTGCCCGCAGCCGATGCCATCGTCAACCCGTCACAACCGGGTTGCGGTTTTCCAAGTAAGGCCATTGCCGGTGTCGGGGTAATCTTTTACGTGATGCTGGCGCTGCGTGCAGCCCTGCGTGACAAAGGCTGGTTCAGCACCCAGCGACCCGAGCCGAATCTGGCTGAACTGCTGGATCTGGTGGCGCTGGGTACTGTGGCGGATGTTGTGCCGCTGGATGCCAATAACCGCATTCTGGTGCATCAGGGGCTGGCGCGGATTCGCAACGGCCGCTGCCGCCCGGGTATTCGCGCCCTGCTCGAGGTGGCTGGTCGTCCGCCGCAACGCTTGGTCTCAACCGATCTGGGTTTTATCGTCGGGCCGCGCCTGAATGCTGCCGGCCGGCTGGATGACATGAGTCTGGGTATTGAATGCCTGCTCACCGATAACGAGGAGCTGGCTCGCGATATTGCCCGTGAGCTGGACAGCCTTAACCGTGATCGCAAAAGCATCGAACGCGACATGCAGCAGCAGGCCATGAGTACTCTGGCGGCCATGGACCTGGCCGACACTGATCTGCCCTTTGGCCTATGTCTGTTTGATCCTGACTGGCACCAGGGGGTGATCGGCATTCTCGCCTCACGCCTGAAGGACCGCTACCACCGGCCGGTCATCGCCTTTGCCGATGCCGGTGATGAGCAGATCAAGGGCTCGGCCCGCTCGGTCGCCGGCTTGCATATTCGCGACGCCCTGGACGCCGTGGCCGCGCACAATCCCGGGCTGATAAGCAAGTTTGGCGGCCATGCCATGGCTGCCGGTCTGTCCTTGCCACGAGCGCATTTCGAAGCCTTTCAACAGGCCTTTGACCTTGAAGTGCGTCGCCAATTGAGCGCCGAGGACCTGACCGGCCGACTGCTGTCGGACGGCCAACTGGCCGAGTCAGAATTCAGTTTGGAGCTGGCTGGTCAGCTGCGTGAAGCCGGACCCTGGGGCCAGCATTTCCCGGAACCGGGCTTTCATGGTGAGTTTATTCTGCTGCAGCAGCGCCTGGTGGCCGAACGGCACCTGAAACTGGTGGTGCAACTGCCCGGCAGCAGCACGCTGCTGGACGGCATTGCCTTCAATATCGACCCCAAGGTCTGGCCCAATCCCTCCGTCCAACGCGTACTGCTGGCCTATACGCTGGATATCAATGAGTATCGCGGCCGTCAAAGCCTGCAGTTGATGGTCAAGCATCTGCAGGCCTGCTGAGCATGCCAGTTTACGCACTCAGGCTTGATCCAGGCCAATGCCAGAAGGGCATTGATACGCTTTAATGCAGGCTTGGTTGGCACAGGAGCGTGGTATGGATGCGGATACGAGCAAGCTGAAGGCTGAGCGCTGGCACGCCAGAAGCGTAGAACAGACGCGCGTTACCCTGGACGTCGGTGACACCGGCCTCAGTCTTGCCGAAGTCGAGCGGCGTTTGCAGCAATTCGGCCCCAACAGCCTGCCTGTTACGACGAGAAGACCCGCCTGGCGACGCTTGCTCGCGCAGTTCAATAACGTACTCATTTATGTGCTTATGGCGGCGGCAGGTGTGACCGCGCTGCTCGGGCACTGGCTGGATACCGGAGTGATAGTGGCAGTTGTGCTGCTGCAGGCGGTGGTCGGAATTATTCAGGAAGGCCGCGCCGAGCAGGCCCTGGAGGCCATCCGGCATATGCTGGCACCGCGTGCCACCGTGTTGCGCGGTGGCGAACGGCAACAGGTAGACGCCAGCCAACTGGTGCCCGGCGATATTCTGTTGCTGGAGCCGGGTGACCGGGTGGCGGCGGATATGCGTCTTGACCAGGTGCACGGGTTGAAGATCGAAGAAGCCGTGCTGACCGGTGAGTCGGTACCCGTGGATAAGCAGCTTGAGCCCCAGGCCGCCGATGCCGCCTTGGGCGACAGATTGTGCATGGCGTATTCCGGCACCCTGGTCAATGCCGGTACCGGACGGGGCATTGTGGTAGCGACCGGACAGCAGAGCGAGATTGGTCGTATTTCAGGCCTGCTCGATCAGGTCACGGTGCTGGAAACCCCGTTAACCCGGCAGATAAATGTGTTCGCCCGTTATTTGTCGTTGATCATCGTGCTGGGTGGAGCGTTGGTCTTTGTCCTGGGCTGGCTGTTTGCCGAGCGGCCTGTATCCGAGTTATTCATGGCGGTCGTGGCGCTGACGGTATCGGCCATTCCGGAAGGCCTGCCGGCAATTCTGACAATCACCCTGGCGATCGGAGTGCAGCGCATGGCCAGCCGCCATGCGGTGGTCCGGCGCATGCCAGTGATTGAAACCCTGGGTGCGGTATCGGTGATCTGCTCGGACAAGACCGGCACTCTGACCCGCAATGAAATGATGGTTGCCGCACTGGTTCTGGATGACAAGCTTTACCCGGTCAGCGGAGAGGGGTATGCCAGTGCCGGGCAGATCGGTGACAGTCAGAGCGGTACGCCGCCTGTCGAGCTGCTGGCTGATCTGGCCCAGGCAGCGCTGCTGTGCAATGACGCGCATCTGGATACCTCGGGGCAGCACATCGCCGTCGTTGGCGATCCCATGGAGGGCGCCCTGTTGGTGCTGGCCGCCAAGGCCGGTCTGGATCTGCAGCACTATCCGCGCGACTGGCCACGCCAGGATGAAGTCCCCTTTGATGCTGATCTGCGCTACATGGCTACCCTCAACCACAATCATCATGGTCAGACGCAGATTCTGCTCAAGGGCGCGCCAGAGCAGATCATGGCCCTGTGCAGCTCGGTTCTGACTGAAGGCGGTGCCGAGCAGCCGCTGGATGTTCCGCGTTGGCAGGCGCATGTAGATGAACTGGCGGCGCAGGGCTTGCGTGTGTTGGCTTTTGCCCGTGCGCCCGGTGAGCAAGCCAAGGGTGTACTGAATGTCGACAGCCTCGCGGGCAACCTGCATCTGATCGGCGTGGTCGGCTTGCTTGATCCGCCGCGCCAGGAAGCCATGGAAGCCATCGCCGACTGTCATCAGGCCGGGATTCGCGTGAAGATGATCACCGGTGATCATGCCATGACTGCGCGGGCAATTGCCGAGCGTCTCGGGCTGCGAAACACTTCACGAGTCGTTACCGGCCAGGATATCGACGCACTGGATGATCTCGCGCTGGAAAGCCTGGCGCAGGAGGTGGACGTCTTTGCCCGAACCAGCCCGGAGCATAAGTTGCGTTTGGTCCAGGCCTTGCAATCGGCCCATGGCGTGGTCGCCATGACCGGTGACGGCGTCAATGATGCGCCGGCGCTAAAGCGCGCCGATGTTGGCATTGCGATGGGCATCAAGGGCTCGGCGGCAGCGCGCGAGGCCGCTGATATCGTGCTGTTGGACGATAACTTTGCCAGTCTGGCGGCCGCTGTCAGTCAAGGTCGAACGGTCTACGCGAATCTTAAAAAAGCCATCAGCTTCATGCTGCCGATTAACGGCGGTGAGGCTGCCAGTCTGGTTGTTGCACTGCTGTTGGGTTTGAGTTTGCCTATTACAGCGTTGCAGATACTGTGGGTGAATCTGGTCAGTTCTGTGGTCTTGACGATGGGGTTGGCGTTTGAGCCTGCTGAGGCCGATGTCATGAAAAAGCCACCCCGTATTCGAGGTGAAAGTCTGCTTGATGGGTTTTTGGTCTGGCGTATTGTGCTGGTCTCGCTGTTATTCCTTGGCGGTATTTTTGCGTCTTTCCAATGGGCTTTATTCATCGGTTTGAGCGAAGCATCCGCGCGAACTCTTGCGGTGAATACGCTTGTTGCTATGGAGGTGTTTTATTTGTTCAGTGTTCGCTATCTGGACAATCCTTCCTTGACGCTAAGGGGGGTTCTTGGCACGCGGGCGGTGTGGATAGTGATTGGGCTGGTGCTGGTGTTGCAGTGGCTGTTTACCTACAGCAGCGTCATGCAGAACCTGTTTGCCAGCGCCGCCCTGGGTGTTGGTGTACTTATGCTGGCGCCCATGGCGGGCATTGCGGTGCTGTTGGTCCTGGAGCTGGAAAAACGGCTGCGCTTGCGATTGACAGCGTGACAGCCCGGCCAGTGTCCTGATGGAACTGGCCGAGCAGCGCGTTAGCGCAGAATCGCCGGGTTGCCCTGGCCCTGAACGGCGGCCCATTCCTGCTCATCCAGCCAGTGTTGCGGATCGGCGCCGACCACCTCGGCGGCCGCCACGACGATGTGCGCCCAGCTGCAGCGGTTGGCGAACAGCATGCCGCTTTCATCCAGCGTGCCACCCTGGTTGATATACCCCAAGGCGCGGCTGTGCAGCGGATCCGGGAGCAGGTTGCTGAGGTGCCCGCGCAGCACTTCCGGGCGCATGTGTGTGACCATGACGCGGCGCGGCATGGTCTGGGGGAACAGCGTTTCAATCTGCTCGGTACTCAGGGTGAACTCTGCTTCCAGCGGGTCCCGGGCCATGCGCAAACGTCCCGGTTCCTGCAGGTAAACCAGACGCCAGGCCTGATTGTGCTCACTCAGTCGCTGCGCAGCCCGCAGTGTCTCGGTCAACTGGTAGGCGCCGCTGGCAATCAGCAGCACGGGTTCGCCGACGCCATGGAATTCATCCACCAGCAATGCGCCCTGATCCGCCAGCTGTTGCGCCTGGCTGGCATCAAAACGGGCCGGACTCTCGCGCTTGGGGATCACCATGCAGCTAAGCCGTCCGCGCGCACTGTAAATCCCCGGTAGCAGTGCCAGTGCGCTGTTGTAGTCGCCGGGAAAGACCACGCGCATGACATCGTGCATCTCGCCAAGCAGGCTTTCGCAGAAGCTGGTGTCCTGGTGTGACTGTTCGTTCTTGCCGTTCTCCCAGGTATGCGAGGTGGCGATCAGCGGAAAGCCCAGACATTGCGCCGGGCGGCCAACCGCTTTCTGGTGACGGGCAAAGATCAGCTCCTGGCGCACGGCGCCGAGCATCTTGACGCAAAAGGCCTCGTAGCTGGCGACCAGATTCAGGCCGGCCTTGTTGGCCAGACAGGCGGAGACCACGGCCTCTTCATTCAGCGCGGTAATGATTCGTCCATCAATCGCTTCGAGTTCACTCTCCGGTTCCAGAACCCGGTGTTTCAGGGCCTTGAGTACGCCACTCAGTCGGTTGCTGGCCAGTTCGTCCGGGTTACCGACCCGGGCCCGCAGATCCGGGTTGCTGGCGACCAGTTCAACAAAGAAGCGGTCTACCGCCAGCATCGGTGATACCGCCTCGCTGCTCCAGTCGATGACCGGGATGCTGGGTTGTGCCGGGTTTCGTAACGCCAGGGCGTGGTCGCGTTCCAGCGGGCGTTTCTGTTGGGCATGACGGTTCAGAGCGGTCACGGCGCTGCGCAGTTCCTCCTCAGCTACCCAGAGTTGACTGGCGTGCTGGTTGAACAGGTTGCGTGACGGCTCATCGTGCCGGGGGTTGGCTGGCAATGGCAAGTTGTGTGCGGCGTTCAGTCCGGCACCGTAAAAACCATAGCCCTTGGTGGTTTCGGCAATTGCATAGGGGATAGGTAGCGGGTAGGTGAGAATACCGCGACGGTATTCTTCAACCCGACGGCCAAGGCGTTGCTCCATTTCGAACAAGGTGCAGACAAAGGCGGCGGGGTCGCGACCATCAAAGCGGATTGGATCAAAACCGCAGCCCTTAAGGTGTTCGATAAAGCCGTCCAGGCCCTTACGGGTGCCCAGCTCGGTACGCTGCTCGATGCGTCGACCATTGGCGATCATCACCGGCAGGGCGGTGCCACAATCTTCGGCGCGCCACCAGCGCGGTATCCAGTCGCTGCCGCGCTGCTCCTCGGCGGCGCCATCGGAGAGAAAGGCCACCAGGCTTTCACCGGGTAACGGCAGGTGGGCATATTGCAGTTCGGCAAAGCCCAGGTAACCACCTTCGATGATGCCGCCCGCGGTATGCGGGTTGACGTGGCTGCCGAGCGGCGCGGCGGGCCGTCCATCCGGCAACTGGGCATAACCATAGAAATCGCGCAGCAACTGGTTCAGACCGGCTTCGCCCTGGTAACGCGCGGCCTGCTCGGGGTGCAGATTGCCGGTCAATACGTTCAGGGCATCAATGGCGGCTACGCAATGTCCCTGGCCCATCATCCAGCTGCGCGTGTCACCGGTCAGGCTGTTCAGCGCCAGATAAGCGGCGTAGCCCGGCACCATGTTCAGGGCGCCGCCGGTATGGCCTTCGGGGCGGGTTTTGAAGTCTTCGGCGGCCAGCGGCTGGCCGTCGGGGTGATGGCGCTTGGCATAGGTCATGTGCACCACCAGCCAGAGTCCGGCGCTGGTCAGCCGATCAAGTGCCGTGAGCAGGCTGTAGACGCTATCAAGATCGGATTGCTGGCCGCTCTGAACCAGCTGGTGGGCCACTCTGTAGGCAGCGGCCTGAGTCTCGGGACTGTGTTCAATGATGCCGTAGCCGGTGCGCCAATGGGCAAAGGCCGGATGGTCGAGGGCGTGTTGGTCCAGGGTATTCTGGTCGGGCAGCAACTGACTCACGGCAAGCCTCCATCTGATCAAGTCCATTACATCCAGAGAGTCTAGCGTGGATGCAGACTACCCGAGCTGATCTGGGTCAAAAGCCTGTTGCAAGGTTCTTCCGGGTTACTCCAATCCCTTGTCCTCCCTGCTATAGTGCATGTTCAAAACAATAACGAGGTGTGACCATGCAACGCTGGATTTTCTGTTTTATTGCCGGGTTTCTGGCCGTCTTCTGTTTCCATCAGCCAGCTCTGGGTCTGCTGCATTCTGCCGGTATCGTGCCCTTTGCGCCCTATTCACTGGCGACTACCCAGCCATTGGGCGTGCCATCTGTAGTGTCAGCCGGGTTCTGGGGTGGTCTCTGGGCGATTGTCATGATGCTGGTGCTGAATCGTTTGGGTTCTTCACTGATCTGGCTCAAGGCCGCGTTGTTCGGCGGTATTGCCCTGACCGCGGTGGCGGTGCTGGTGGTCTTTCCGCTCAAGGGTCTGGGGCTTGATCCAGCCATGTTGCCGGCTCGCTTTATCATCGGCTTTATCCTCAATGCCTGCTGGGGCATCGGTACCATCGTGTTTATCAGGGTGCTGCCGCACTGATTGCCAGCCGTGGTGAACTCCGTGTTCGCCACGGCACTGCCCTCGCGGCCTGATTTCCGCTACAATGCCGCCTTTTTCCTGCCGGGATTTAGTCACCATGGAAATCAACCCTATTCTGAATACCATCAAAGATCTGCGTGGTCGCTCCGAGACCATCAGGGGGTATCTTTGACTACGATCACAAACGTGATCGCCTGACCGAAGTCGAGCGCGAGCTGGAAGACCCGGGTGTCTGGAACGATCCCGAGCGGGCCCAGGCCCTGGGTAAGGAACGCTCACAGCTGGCGCAGATCGTCGAAACCCTCGACGAGATGAGCAGCGGTCTGGCTGATGCCTCCGAATTACTGGACATGGCCAACGAGGAAAATGACGAATCGGCTGTGTCCGATATCGTCACCGAGTTGCAACGTCTGCAAGTCAGTCTCGAGAAGCTCGAGTTTCGCCGCATGTTCAGTGGCGAGATGGATGCCAACAACTGTTACCTGGATATTCAGGCCGGTTCCGGTGGCACCGAGGCTCAGGACTGGGCCAACATGCTGCTGCGCATGTACCTGCGTTGGGCCGATCAGCGTGGCTTTGAAACCGAGATTGTCGAACTCTCGGCCGGTGAAGTCGCCGGCATCAAGAGCGCCACGGTACATATCAAGGGTGAGTATGTGTTCGGTTGGCTGCGGACCGAGATTGGTGTGCACCGGCTGGTGCGCAAAAGTCCCTACGACTCGGGCAACCGCCGGCATACCTCGTTCTCGGCGGTATTTATTTCGCCGGAAATCGATGACGATATCGAGATCGATATCAATCCGGCCGATCTGCGTGTTGATACCTACCGCTCCTCCGGTGCCGGTGGTCAGCACGTGAACACCACGGATTCGGCGATTCGTATTACCCACGTACCGACCAACACCGTGGTCAGTTGCCAGAATCAGCGTTCCCAGCACGCCAACCGCGATACCGCGATGAAGATGCTACGCGCCAAACTGTATGAGCAGGAAATGCAGAAGCGCAACGCCGCGGCCCAGGCCCTTGAGGATACCAAGTCGGATATCGGCTGGGGACACCAGATCCGCTCCTATGTACTGGATCAGTCACGGATCAAGGATCTGCGTACCGGCATTGAGCGCAGCGACTGTGACAAGGTGCTTGATGGCGACCTGGATGAGTACATCGAGGCCAGTCTGAAACAAGGGCTGTAAGCGCAGCCGCAAGCTACAAGTTTCAAGTTACAAGCTGCAAGGCCAGGTCGCTCCCTCGAGATGCCCTGCTTGCAGCTACCCTACACGATGATGATTTGAGCGGGACGACCGACTATGAGCGACCAACACCTCGACCAGCAGCAACTGCAGCATGAAGAAAACAGCCTGATTGCCCTGCGCAAGGAAAAGCTGGCCGCCGAGCGTGCCCGTGGTAATGCCTTCCCCAACCGGTTCCGCCGTGACAGCCTGGCTGGCGACTTGCAGGCCACCTATGCAGAGCACAGCAAGGAAACGCTGGAAGCGTCGGGCATAGCGGTCAAGGTGGCAGGCCGGATCATGCTGAATCGTGGCGCCTTCATTGTCATTCAGGACATGAGCGGACGGATTCAGCTGTATGTCGACCGCAAGGGCTTGCCGGCCGAGACCCTGGAGCAGATCAAGCACTGGGATATGGGCGATATCATCGCCGCCGAAGGCACCCTGGCGCGCTCCGGCAAGGGTGACCTGTACGTCAATATGGCCAGCGTCCAGCTGCTGACCAAATCCCTGCGCCCGCTGCCGGACAAGTTCCACGGTTTGACTGATACCGAGCAGCGTTATCGCCAGCGTTATGTTGATCTGATCGTCAACGAAGATACGCGCAATACCTTTCTGGTACGTTCGCGGGTGATTGCGCATATCCGCAAGTTTCTGGCCCAGCGCAACTTCCTGGAAGTGGAAACGCCGATGCTGCAAACCATCCCCGGTGGCGCCGCGGCCAAGCCGTTCGAGACCCATCACAATGCGCTGGACCTGCCGATGTTCCTGCGTATCGCGCCGGAGCTGTACCTCAAGCGACTGGTGGTAGGTGGCTTTGAGCGGGTCTTCGAGATCAACCGCAACTTCCGCAACGAGGGCGTCTCGACCCGGCACAATCCCGAGTTCACCATGCTCGAGTTCTATCAGGCCTACGCCGATTACGAAGACAACATGGACCTGACCGAGGAGTTGTTCCGCGAGCTGGCGCTGGATGTGCTGGGCAGCACCGATGTGCCCTATCAGGGCAAGGTGTTCCACTTCGGTGAGCCCTTTGCGCGGCTCTCGGTGTTCGACTCGATTCTCAAGTACAACCCGGACATTAGCGCCGCCGATCTGCAGGATCTTGACCGGGCGCGCGCCATTGCGAAAAAGGCCGGTGCGGCGGTGAAGGGCTTCGAAGGTCTGGGCAAGCTGCAGACCATGATTTTCGAGGAACTGGTCGAGCACCGTCTGGAACAACCGACCTTTATCACCCGCTACCCCTTCGAGGTCTCGCCCCTGGCCCGTCGCAGCGATGACGATCCGAGCGTCACCGACCGCTTCGAGCTGTTTATCGGTGGCCGTGAGATTGCCAACGCCTATTCGGAGCTGAACGACGCCGAAGATCAGGCCGAACGCTTCCACGCCCAGGTGGCGGACAAGGATGCCGGTGACGATGAGGCCATGCACTATGACGCCGACTTCGTTCGCGCCCTGGAATACGGCATGCCGCCGACGGCGGGTGAGGGCATAGGTATTGATCGTCTGGTCATGCTGCTGACCGATGCACCGTCCATTCGTGATGTGATTCTGTTCCCGCATATGCGGCCTGAGGCCTGATTTTTTGTATTTGTTGATCTTGCGTGCAAGGAAAGTCTGATTTAAAGGTTTGCTTGCGCGTTTGGCTACGTACGTGATCAGACTTTCCAACACAATTGGTCTCCAAGACGGTTTCAGATACAGTGCTATGAGAAAAGGTGGGGGCTAATACCAATCCCGTTTTGCGATGCTAGGCGAGCCCTGTGCTGGACCGTCCGCGCCCAGGACGGGCGCGGCCGAGCCTCCATGGATGGGTTCACGGCGTGTCCAGCACAGGGCTTGCCTAGCTGAGCATTGCACCGAACGCTATATCCCCTTCAGCTTTTAAGCGGACCAAGGGCAACCACCACGGCAGGGACTCTATGACGGTAAAGCAGAGCGAGCAGTACCAACTGGTGATCCGCAGTCTGTCTGACCGCATTGTCGAGGCGCAGTCGCCGATCCGGATTCTGGATGCGATCAAGTGGGACGACAACCTGCGCGAGGAGTTCTTCCGCAAGCGCTGCAAGGCGCTGCCCGATACCGGCCCCGACTATTATGCCCAGCGCCCGCTGGGATTCGACCCTGCGGAACGGCGTCAGGTCTTTCAGGAAATCGAGCGGGACATTACCCGGCAGTTGGGCACCTTCAACCCGGTCGGGCAGATCATGCGGCGTATGTGCAAGGAATACCGCATGGTCATCCGCATGCTCGAAGCCCGCGGTACGCCGGATATGGGGCTGATCTCGCAGGAGCTGTATGGCTCGGCCTCCGATGCCTTCCATGCCGGTGACCCGACCCTGACCGACCTGGGCATCATGCTCAGTGAGTCGCTGACCAATATCGGCTCCGATCTGGGCCGCGAGCCCAAGATCATTGCTGCCCCGGAAGCCGTGGCCATCCTTCAGGAACGCATGAATCAGGCCTTTCCGGACGATCAATCGGTGCGCGTATTCGAGTCTGACGGGATTGTCGCCGATGCGGCTGCCGGTGCCGACTACATCAAGATCCGCAGTGATGCGATGTTCAACCAGCGCGATCTGAATATTCTTGCCGTGCATGAGGGTATGGTGCATGTGGCTACCAGTCTGAACGGCAAGCACCAGCCAATCTGCACCTTTCTGGCCAAGGGGCCGCCGTCATCGACGGTGACCCAGGAAGGCCTGGCGATTCTGATGGAGGTGATCACCTTTGCCTCCTATCCGGCGCGACTGCGCAAGCTGACCAATCGCACCCGGGCCATTCAACTGGCTGAAAGTGGTGCGAACTTCCTGGACGTATTTCAGTTCTATCGTGAGCAGGATTACTCCAAGGAAGACAGCTATGCCAATGCCAGCCGGGTATTTCGCGGCTCCAGCAGTGACGGCTTGCCCTTCACCAAGGACCTGGCCTATCTCAAGGGCTTTATTCTGACTTACAACTTTATCCAGCTGGCGGTGCGCAAGGGCAAGCTGCAACAGATCCCCCTGTTGTTCTGTGGCAAGACCACCCTTGAGGATATGCGTACCCTGGGTCAGTTGGTGGAGGAGGGGCTGGTGGTGCCGCCGCGTTATCTGCCGGCGCCCTTTGCCGACCTCAACGCCCTGAGTGCCTGGATGTGCTTCTCGGGTTTTTTGAACAATCTTAGCCTCGACCGCATCGAGGCTGACTATGCCAATATTCTGTGAGGTAAGTCTGTGAGCGAAACAAACCGGGACAACAAGTTACCGATGATTATCACCGCCTTTGCCAGCGTGATCTTTACCGTGGCGGTATTGCATTTTTACGGTTATCTGAACTTTGCCCGTGAGGACGAGAGCCGGCTGGTTGCCGAGTTCAGTCTGGTTACGGTTGGTTCCGAAGAAGCAGGGCAGATGCGCAGTCGCTCGGCCAATCAGGTGGCTGAGTGTGTTGACGGCATCCTGGTGTTGCATGACAGCCGCCATAATGGCCTGTCGGGTCTGTTGGTAGATGATCGGCAGCGCGTCATTCGTTGCAACGCGCAATCTGTTCCGGTTGCCGAGTAGTATGCCGGCCTCCGAGGCTCAATTGGAGCCGGGCTGGAAGGCCGCGCTAGCCGATCAGTTTGATCAGCCTTACATGCGTGAACTGAAAGCTTTCCTGCTGGCGGAGAAACAGGCTGGCAAGGTGATTTTTCCACCGGGCCCGTTGATTTTTAACGCGCTGAACAGCACGCCGCTGGATCAGGTCAAAGTGGTGATCATCGGGCAGGATCCTTACCACGGCCCCGGTCAAGCCCATGGCCTGAGCTTTTCTGTACCACCTGGTGTACCCGCGCCGCCATCGTTGAAGAATATCTTCAAGGAGCTGCAGCGTGATCTGGGGCTGCCGATTCCCGCTCACGGCTGTCTGCAAAGCTGGGCAGAGCAGGGTGTATTGTTGCTCAATGCCGTGCTGACAGTAGAGCAGGCCAGTGCTGGTGCCCATGCCAAGCGCGGTTGGGAGCGCTTTACGTCGAAGGTGATCGAGGTGCTTGCTGCGCGCCACCAGAATCTGGTGTTTATGCTCTGGGGCAGTTATGCGCAAAAGAAGGCCGAGCAGATTGATCTGTCTGCCCACCATGTTTTGCGCTCGGTGCACCCGTCGCCACTCTCGGCCCATCGAGGTTTTATCGGTAACGGTCATTTCTCCCAGGCCAATGACTATTTGCAGGCCCATGGACAGTCGCCGATTGATTGGTCTCTGCCCGCCCTTCCGGCCTGACATTAAGCCTGCATTGGCCTATTCTTGAAGGGTCACAACACTGTCTGGAGTCTTTCCATGGAACACGCATTGCAACCCTATACCGCGCTGGTTCCGCGCACGGACAAGCTGGTGGTGCAGAAGGTCGGCCACACGGCGCTGGTGACCATAGACAATCCCTCAGCCAACACCTGGGACACCGATACCTTGCATGGGTTGGTCGAGCTGGTGGGACACCTGGACGGCGATCCGGAGATCTTTGCCCTGGTGATCACCGGGCGAGGCAGCCGGTTCTTTTCTGCCGGGGCAGACCTGAAGCTGTTCGCCGATGGCGACAAGGGTCGAGCCCGACAAATGGCTCGCTTGTTCGGGCAGGCTTTCGAAGCCCTGCGGGACTTTTCCGGGGTATCCATTGCCGCTATCAATGGTTATGCCATGGGTGGTGGGTTGGAGTGTGCGCTGGCCTGTGATATCCGCATTGCCGAACGGCAGGTGCAGATGGCGCTGCCGGAAGCCAGCGTCGGGCTACTGCCCTGCGCTGGCGGCACTCAGGCCTTGGCCTGGCTGGTGGGCGAGGGCTGGGCCAAACGCATGATTCTGTGTGGCGAGCGCATTGATGGCGTCAAGGCCGAGCGTATTGGTCTGGTTGAGGAAGTGGTGGAGGAGGGCGAGTCTGTTGCCGCCGCGTTACGCCTGGCTGCGCAGGTCGGTCGTCAAAGTCCACAGGCGGTCAAAGCCTGCAAAACCCTGATTCAGGGCGCCCGCCATCAACCCTTGAACAGCCTGCTGGCCGAAGAGCGTGAGCGCTTTGTTGATCTGTTTGATCTGGAGGATACGCTTGAGGGCGTGAATGCCTTCTTCGAGAAACGCCCGCCGCAGTGGCGGAACCGGTAAAGCAGCCGCAAGCTGCAAGCCTTAAGCGGCAAGCTGGCAGAGCAGGTTCGAGGTAATGCTTTATTGCCGGTATAAAGCCGTTGACAGGCATTGCGCAACCCCCAAACTGATTACGCTTGCAGCTTGCAGCTTGCAGCTTGCAGCTTGCAGCTGCTTTTACCCCAACAACGCCATCGCCGCTTCCATCTCTGCAGACAGATCCTCTTCATCCTCACCACCGTCCTGGCTGATGCCGAGTTTGGCGAAGGCCGGGATGCTGTTCCAGTCCATCTGTGTCAGCGGATGATCCGGGCTGAGGCTTTGCAGCATGGCAACCTGCACAATGTCGGCATAGTCAGGTGTAGGTGAGTTGCGCTGGAAGTCCAGGTGCTGGGTGGGCACGTGACGCAGTGGCTCGGGGAAGTCCCAGGCGGCCAGGATGCGATCACCGAGGATCGGATGAATGCGGTCAATAACCAGGTTCAGACTGATCGAATCGGATAGCAGACTGTCATTCTCTTCGGCATAACTCAAGATGGGCAAGACGCCAATCTGATGCACCAGCCCAGCCAGCGTAGCCTGGTCAGGTTTGAGCTTGGTGTAGTGTCGGCACAGCACATGGCTGATGCCGGCTACTTCAGTACTGCGGCCCCAGACTTCACGCATCTTGCGGTCGATCACGTCCGAGGTAGCCTGAAACATCTGCGCCATTGCCAGGCCGGTGGCCAGGTTAGCCGTGTAGGTTATGCCCATGCGGTTGACCGCCATGCCCAGATCAGTAATTTCGGTGCGGGTGCGCAGCAAGGGGCTGTTGACCACCTTGATCAGTCGCGCACTAAGGGCCGCATCGTTACTGATCTCGCGTACCAGATGCGGGATGCTGACGTCCGGGTCTTCGGCTGCTTCACGAATACGCAGGGCAACCTCGGGCAGGGTCGGCAGGGTCAGTTGATCCTTGTCGATGGCCTGTATGAGTTCATCCTGTACGCGCTGGGCAAGATCGGTCATGGGGTAGTCCTTGTTCAGTTTACCGTGCTGGTTTCGGCGTCGGCCAGCTCGCTGTCATAGGGCAAGTCGGTCAAGGTCAGCAGTGAACCCTGATGGTCGATTGCACATAATGTTGCCAATTGTGCCGCATCCTTTTGCACTACGGCCAGTATTTCTACCTGCTGCCCGCAATAGACACTTTCCACCACTTCGCCAACACTCTGCCCGCTGCCTTGGTCGATGATAGCTGTACCGGGCTGAAGAGGCTCTGTTCCGGTCATCAGGAACCTGAACATGCGTTTTTTGAGTTTACCAAGGTACTGCATGCGCGCGACGATTTCCTGGCCGGTATAACAGCCTTTCTTGAAGCTGACAGCGCTGAACAGATGCAGGTTGAGCATTTGCGGGATAAAGCTTTCACGGGTTTGCAGTCTGACCCGGCCTATGCCCTGGCGGATATTCAGGCATTGCCATTGCTCGGCTGGTGCTGTGCACACCTGCCCAGACAGGCTCACCATCAAGGCTTGGCTGTGCTCTGCAGGGCACCAGAGCTCATAGCGTGCGGAGTCCGGTAAGCGCAAAATCAAGGTCTGATTAGCGCCGACAGAGACCTGGTCTGGTTCGGTGGGTATATTCAGTCCGGCTTGTTGCAGAGCCTGTTCGGCTCCCTCGCCCCAAAGCCCAACACGAACCCAGCTCTGGCTGATGTCTTCAAGTCGGACCTTGAAGAACACCGCATATTTGCTCAGGTCGGCCAGTTGGCCTTCCAGCAGGTGTTGATCCATGGCCAGCAGATAGTCGGTTTCACCGCTGCGTAGCAGGCGGAAACTGGACTGCATGCGCCCCTTGGGGTTGCAGCGAGCCCCCATTGAGCTGCCGGGGACCTCCAGCAGGCGCAGGTCGCAGGTCAGTTGGCCCTGCAGAAAGCGCTCAGCGTCCTGGCCGCTGACGCGTAACAGAGCCTCGTCGGCCAATTGACAGATAAAGGCTGTGGCGCCTTCCGCTTGCGGCAGGGAGTTGAATAGATCTGCGTTGTTTTGAATAGGGCTGTTGTGGCTCATTGGTTCGGGTATCTGCTGTATCAGGTGTCTTTCGCTGTTACATCATAGGACTAAGGTGCATGCTTGTCAGCGTCAGCTTGCGCTTATAATGAAGACTGTGCACGCTATGGCGCCTTTACCCCTGCGGAGATATTGATGTCGGCCGATATAGAAATGAAACGTTTGTTCTGGCATAGCCGTCGAGGCATGTTGGAGCTGGATGTACTCCTGTTGCCCTTTCTTCAGGAGGCCTACAGCGACCTTGAACCGGCTGATAAAGAGCGCTTCAGCAAACTGCTGACCTGCGAAGACCAGGACATGTTCGGCTGGTTCATGCAGCGTAGCGAGCCTGATGATCCGGATCTGCAACGCATTGTGAGGATGATACTCGACCGTGTTCAGCCAAAATGATTACCTGTTGCTGCGGCGTCAACCATCACGCTTTCTGGCGGTAACCCTGCTGCTGTTAAGCCTGTTTGCCGAGATAGCCCTCTACCGTAGCGGCCTACCCGCCATGCTGGTGTTGCCGTTGATGTTGCTGGTAGTAGGTTTTGCCATTTGGGTATGGCCGCGTCAGATCAGCTTGCGACATGCCCAGTCTGTTACCGGGCTGCGCTTTGATGGCGAGGGGTGGCATTTACTGCGCCGGGATGGCAGTGAATCCTCTGCGCAGTTGTTGTCAGACACCTTTGTCAGTGCGTTGTTGACCGTCGTGCGCTTACAGGAGCCGGGCCGGTGGTGGTCCATATCGGTCATTCTGCCAGCCGATGCTGCGACTGAGGATGCGCTCAGGCGCTTGCGTCTGCGCTTGCGCTTCAGTCGTCAGCGCTGGGTGGCTGCAGAATAGTATCCCGGGCCTCGTCCAGCAGATCCGGGTAGTCCAGGGTAAAGTGCAGGCCGCGGCTTTCCTTGCGCTGCATCGCCGACTGGATGATCAGATCAGCCACCAGTGCCAGGTTACGTAGTTCCAGTAGATCGCGGGTCACTGTGTAATTGCTGTAAAACTCGTGGATTTCGGCCAGCAGCATGTCGACCCGATGTTTGGCCCGTTGCAGCCGCTTGGTCGTTCGTACAATGCCCACATAGTCCCACATGAAGCGCCGCAATTCGTCCCAGTTGTGGGAAATGATCACGTCCTCGTCCGAGTCTGTTACCTGACTTTCATCCCAGGCGGGCAGGTTCTCAGGCATGTCGGTAGTGGCCAGTTGCTGAAGAATATCGCTGCTGGCTGAGCGGCCATAGACGATGCACTCAAGCAACGAGTTGCTGGCCATGCGGTTGGCGCCGTGCAAGCCGGTAAAACTCGTCTCACCGATGGCATACAGGCTTTCCACATCGGTTCGGCCATTCTTGGATACCACCACGCCCCCGCAGGTATAGTGCGCCGCCGGAACCACAGGAATGGGCTCGCGGGTGATGTCGATGCCGAAGGACAGGCAGCGTTCATATACGGTCGGGAAATGGCTGCGGATGAACTCAGCCGGTTTGTGGCTGATATCCAGATACACGCAATCCAGACCCAGACGCTTCATCTCGTGGTCAATCGCCCTGGCGACAATATCCCTGGGTGCCAACTCGGCGCGGCTGTCAAAGCGTGGCATAAAACGCGTCCCATCAGGCAACTTGAGCAGCGCGCCTTCACCGCGCAGGGCTTCGGTGACAAGAAAGCTTTTGGCCCGAGGGTGATACAGGCAGGTCGGATGAAACTGGTTGAATTCCATGTTGGCGACCCGGCAGCCTGCTCGCCAGGCCATGGCAATGCCGTCGCCGGAGGCACTGTCGGGATTGCTGGTGTAGAGATAGACCTTGCTGGCGCCGCCGGTTGCCAGCACGGTAAAGCGTGCGGCATGGGTTTCCACATGGCCGGTGCTGCGATTGAGGATGTAGGCCCCCAGGCAGCGCTGGCCGTCGCGGCCGAGCTTGTTACTGGTAATCAGGTCAACCGCAACGCGGTTTTCCAAGAGTTCGATGTTGTCATGTTGCAGGGCGCGTTGCAGCAGGGTGTTGAAGATCGCGGCGCCTGTGGCATCGGCGGCATGGATGATGCGCCTGTGACTGTGTCCGCCTTCCATGGTCAGGTGAAAATCATCCGACTCACTGCCATCTTCACGGCGCTCGCGGGTAAAGGGCACACCCTGACTGATCAGCCAGCCAATGGCGTCTCGGCTCTCTCCGACTATGTGCCGGACAGATTCTTCATTGCATAGTCCGCCACCGGCATCGAGGGTGTCTTGTACATGGGCGTCGACGGTATCACTGTCGTCCAGTACGGCGGCAACACCGCCCTGGGCCCAGAAAGTCGAGCCTTCAGACAGTTGACCCTTGCTGATGACGCCTACCCGAAGATTGTCTGCCAGGTGCAGAGCCAGAGTCAGGCCGGCGGCACCGCTGCCGATTACCAGTACGTCATATTGTGCAGTATCGGTCATGGTGCCTCGGTGAAGAAAGGGGTGAAGCGGTCACGCTGTCGAGAGGGGTAGTATATAGAAGGTGCCTGCTCCACAATACTGTCATATTGCGTATGCCCCATGCTGTCGGAGATTGAACTTTTACAGGGGGTGTCGCTCCTATAGCTGAATCTGATGGGGGAGAACTTTTGCGTAGATTGTGGGTCTATCACAACGAGGTGGCGTTGAAGGTTACCGTGTCCAATGGAGTGGCTGCATGACCGAGCAGACCGACCAGCAGTTGGTCGAGCGGGTTCAGCGGGGTGACAAGCGGGCATTTGATCTGCTGGTGCTCAAATACCAGCACAAGATTCTGGCGCTGGTCACTCGCTTTGTTCATGACAGTCATGAAGCCCAGGACGTATCTCAGGAAGCCTTCATCAAGGCCTATCGCGCGCTAGCCAATTTTCGCGGCGACAGTGCTTTTTACACCTGGTTGTATCGCATTGCGATCAACACGGCGAAGAATTATCTGGTGGCACGTGGTCGGCGTCCTCCGGACTCGGATATAGCCGCCGATGAAGCCGAATATCACGAGGGTGACAGTGCCCTGAAGGATATTCATTCGCCAGAGCGAGATATGTTGCGCAACGAAATTGAGCAGGTAGTGAACAAAACCCTGCAACAGTTGCCTGATGATTTGAGAACGGCTTTGACCTTGCGTGAATTTGAAGGTTTGAGTTATGAAGATATTGCCGTGGTCATGGGTTGTCCGGTGGGTACCGTACGTTCGCGTATTTTCCGGGCACGTGAGGCGATAGACAAAGCCCTGAAGCCGCTGCTTGAAGACTGAGTTTGAATGCTTGGTTTGATTGATTAGCGTGAAAGGGACCGGTGCAGCAAGCCCCCATACGGGGTCAACAGCAGAGGTAAGGCAATGAGCAGTGAATCCTTGCAGGAATCTCTCTCCGCGCTGATGGATGATGAAGCGGGTGAACTCGAAGTCCGTCGCATACTCCAGGCCAGTGAAGGTGATCCGGCGCTGCGCAAGACTTGGGAGCGTTTCCAGGTCGCGCGGGCCATGATGCATAAGGAACCCTGGCAGGGTCGGGTGGATATCTCCGCCGGTATTGCCGCCGCCATTGCCTCCGAACAGGCTCCGACGGCGACAGCCAGTCGAGCCAGTCGGGTGTGGCACAACCTGGGTCGTGTCGCCGTAGCAGCCTCTGTTACCCTGGCTGTACTGGTTGGCGTGAACATGTTCAATCAGCAGGAACTGGCCGTGTCTGATGACCTGGCTGCGGTCGAGCGTGCGACGCCGCAGATGTCGCCAAGTATCAGTGTGCCGCAGGGTGGTGGTGCGGTATTGGCCGGCTTCTCCACGCCGGCTCCAGTCGAAGCCGAAACGGCTTCGCAGTCACCTACACTCTGGCATGAGCAGCGCATCGGAACCTACTTGAGAGAGCATGCCGAGCACAGTTCGCGCTTTGGCAGTTCACAGGTGCTCCCCTATGCTCGCGCCGCGAGCCTGGAAAGTCGCTAAGTGCCTGGCAAGCCCGCAATCAGACCCTCTCTGCTGTGGGCTGCATCCATGGCGATGCTGTTGCTTATTCAGCCTGTCCAGGCTGATGAGGCGCGACAGTGGCTCTCGCGGATGAGTGAAGCAGCGCGCCTGCAAAGCTATCAGGGCGCTTTTGTGTATGAACGTAGTGGCAGCTTTTCAACCCATCTGATCTGGCGTCAGGTAGATGCAGGGGATGTGACCGAGCGTCTCTTACAGAGCGATGGTGATCCCCAGGAGTGGATTCGCCACAACGGCGAGTTGCTCTGCACCAGTTCAACATCGATAGCAGCCGATTGGGCAGATGCCACTCTGTTGGCGGAGCAGCCTGATCTGTTGCATAACTGGTATAGCCTGCAAATTCTGGGCGAGACCCGGGTCGCCAATCGGCCAGTTACCGTGCTGGCCGTCAAGCCTCGAGACCCCTTCCGCTATGCTTATGAACTGTATCTCGATACGCAGACCGGGTTGTTGCTCAAATCACTTTTGATCAATGAGCGCGAGGTGTTACTCGAGCGCTTTCAGTTCACCAGCCTGTCTCTTGATCGTATCGATCCGCTTGAACTTGAGCCGGGCGAGGCGTGCAAGAGCCTGCCTATCCAGCCATCAAATCTGTTGGACAACCGTGCGCGCTGGGTACCAACCTGGCTGCCTTCAGGCTTTGCCCTGGGCTACAGCGAAACGCGCGCGCTGGAGGGTGATGGCCAGCTGTTCATTCAGGTTTTCACTGATGGACTGGCGCGCTTCACCCTGTTCATCGAGTCGCTGGGCGATCAGGCGCTGGCCGATGATTTGCGCGCTCAGCTCGGACCTACCGTTGCAGTCAGTCGCAAACTGGCAACGCCGGAAGGCGATTTTCTTGTGACTGTGGTTGGCGAGATACCCGCTGTTGCAGCCGAGCGGGTGGCGGATTCATTGCGTCGCGAGAATGACGGTGGGGTGCAATGATTGAAGAACAGGGCAGGGTGCTCAGCATCGAACCTGGCGCGGCCTGGGTTGAGACCATCCGCCGCAGTACCTGTGGCTCCTGCCAGGCGCGTGCCGGTTGCGGTCAGGCACTGATGCAGAGACTCGGCGCCGGGGCGCGGCAAGGTTATATCAGGGTATTGACCGATCAGCCGCTGTCTGTTGGTGATGAGGTCGTGATCGGTCTTGCGGAGACGGCCGTGGTCAGAGCTTCAGTCTGGATGTATGCAGTGCCGCTGCTGGTTCTGTTTGTCTTTGCCCTGCTGGCAGAGGCAATGGCTGTGCCGGAGCCCGGTATCATTCTCGCAGCCTTTGTCGGTCTGGCGGCCGGCTTTGTTTTGGTACGTCTTCGTGCAGGACGGCAACAGGCCAATCCTGAGCTGCAGCCTTGTGTGCTGCGTCGTGTGTCAAGCCAGCAGGCTGTGCCGTCTGCAGGTTGAGCGAAATCATTCAAGAGGAGAACAAGTGCATATGTTGTCAGTGCAACGTTGGATGCTGGTCGCTTCAAGCGTCTTGATGCTGGGTTGGCAGTCTGCAGCCATGGCCCGCGACTTGCCCGATTTTACCGATTTGGTTGAGGACGTGTCGCCGGCGGTGGTGAATATCAGTACCACCCAGCGGGTCACTAACCGTTTGCCCATGGGGGCGCCCGGCATGCCTGATCTGGAAGGCCTGCCGCCGCTGTTCCGTGAGTTCTTCGAGCGCAGCTTTCCACCGGGACAGGGCGGCCAAATGCCTCCTGAACGCCAGGCACCCCAGTCCCTGGGCTCTGGCTTCATCATCTCGCGTGATGGCTATGTGCTGACCAACAATCATGTGATTGCTGATGCTGAAGAGATTTTTGTGCGGCTCTCGGATCGCCGCGAACTCTTGGCTGAGCTGGTGGGCGCGGATCCGCGCTCGGATCTGGCCCTGCTAAAAATTGATGCAGGTGGTGATCTGCCGGTGACGCGCATGGGCAGCTCGGCTGCCCTCAAGCCGGGTGAGTGGGTGCTGGCCATCGGTTCTCCCTTCGGTTTTGACTACTCGGTTACTGCCGGTATCGTCAGTGCCAAAGGCCGCAGTCTGCCGAACGAAAATTACGTGCCTTTCATCCAGACCGACGTGGCCATCAACCCGGGTAATTCGGGTGGACCACTGCTCAATCTGGACGGTGAGGTCGTGGGCATCAATTCACAGATATTTACCCGTTCCGGTGGCTTCATGGGCTTGTCCTTTGCCATTCCGGTGGATGTGGCCATGGATGTGGTCGAGCAGCTCAAGACCAATGGCTCTGTTCAGCGCGGTTGGCTGGGCGTGGTGATTCAGGAAGTGAACAAGGATCTGGCCGAGTCCTTTGGTCTGAGCAGGCCGGCTGGCGCCCTGGTCGCGCAGATCATGCCGGAAGGCCCGGCTGATGAAGGTGGTTTGCAGGTCGGTGACGTGATTCTGAGCTTCAATGGTCAGGACATTGTCATGTCGTCTGATTTGCCACATGCCGTTGGTCTGGTTCGTCCTGGTACCGAGGCCACGCTGGTGGTAATGCGAGACAAACGTCGGCAAACCCTGCGCATGGAAATCGGTGCGCTGCCAGAAGATGAAGCTGCAATTGCAGCAGCGCCTCGGGATTCTGCGCCCGCCAATACCGACAACCGATTGGGTGTGGTTGTGGTGGAGCTGTCGGACGCGCAGAAAAACAGTCTGGATGTGCGCTCCGGTGTGGCTGTGCGAGAGGTCCGTCAGGGCCCTGGCGCCATGGTCGGATTGCGTCCAGGCGACATCATTACTGATCTGGATAACAGGCCTGTTGAGTCAGTCAAGGAATTCAACGCCATTACCGCCGAGTTGCCGACCAATCGCTCGGTGTCAATGCGGGTGATCAGGCAGGGCCGCGCCAGTTACATTACCTTCCGTTTGGCCGAATAGTTTCAATCTGCAGCGTTCGTCAGCCCTGGTTCCGGTCCTCGGGGGCAGGGTTGACGAGCGCCTGCGCGATAGCGCAGTTCGGCATATTCGGGTACACTCGCGGGCTTATTTCGGGGGCGATGCTGTGCCCCGTCCGTTACCTGGAGCCGGTATGGCGCCCGGTCTTGCAATTACGTCTGGATGATCCCTGCTGTGAGTGACCTGAGCCTGATCCGCAATTTCTCGATTATTGCCCATATTGACCATGGCAAATCGACCCTCGCCGACCGTTTCATTCAGATATGTGGTGGTCTGGCTGACCGCGAGATGGCCGAGCAGGTTCTGGATTCCATGGATCTGGAGCGTGAAAGGGGCATTACCATCAAGGCCCACAGTGTCACCCTGTATTACACCGCGCAGGACGGCAAGACCTACCAGCTGAACTTTATCGACACCCCTGGCCATGTCGACTTTCACTATGAGGTGAGCCGCTCACTTGCGGCCTGTGAGGGGGCCTTGTTGGTAGTGGATGCCGCCCAGGGCGTGGAGGCTCAATCGGTAGCCAACTGCTATACCGCAATTGAGCAGGGCCTTGAGGTCATGCCGGTACTGAACAAGATCGACCTGCCCCAGGCCGAACCTGAACGGGTCATGGCCGAGATCGAAAGTGTGATTGGTATCGATGCCACCGATGCAGTGGTGTGCAGTGCCAAGAGCGGTTTGGGTGTGACAGACGTACTCGAACGCCTGATCAAGACCATTCCGGCCCCGGTAGGTGATATTGAAGCCCCCCTGCAAGCGCTGATCATTGATTCCTGGTTTGATAACTATTTGGGTGTTGTGTCGCTGGTAAGGGTCAAGCACGGCCGGATCAAGAAAGGCGACAAGGTGCTGGTCAAATCCACCGGCAAGGTGCATCAGGTTGACAGCGTCGGTGTATTCAACCCCAAGCACTCTGAAACCGTTGACCTGAAGGCCGGCGAAGTAGGCTTTATCATTGCCGGTATCAAGGATATTCATGGTGCGCCTGTGGGCGATACCCTGACGCTATCCAGCACGCCGAATGTGGACATGCTGCCCGGCTTCAAAAAGGTCAAGCCCCAGGTCTATGCCGGTCTTTTCCCGGTCAGCTCCGAAGATTTCGAAGATTTTCGTGATGCTCTGTCTAAACTGACACTGAATGATGCTTCCCTGCACTACGAACCGGAAAGCTCTGAAGCTCTGGGCTTTGGCTTTCGCTGTGGCTTTCTGGGCATGCTGCACATGGAGATTATTCAGGAGCGCCTGGAGCGTGAATACGACCTCGATCTGATCACCACGGCGCCCACTGTAGTCTTCGAGGTGGTCAAGAAAGACGGTGAGACTATTTACGTCGATAACCCGTCGCGCTTGCCCGACCCCTCGATGATCGAGGAAATGCGTGAGCCTATTGTGCGTGCGAACATTCTGGTACCGCAGGATCATCTGGGTAGCGTGATTACCCTGTGTGTCGAAAAGCGCGGCGTGCAACATGACATGATATTCCTCGGCACCCAGGTACAG
Source organism: Halopseudomonas sp. 4NH20-0008 (assembly GCF_057548395.1). NCBI lineage: Bacteria > Pseudomonadati > Pseudomonadota > Gammaproteobacteria > Pseudomonadales > Pseudomonadaceae > Halopseudomonas > Halopseudomonas sp. 4NH20-0008. The sequence continues at coordinate 151,455 of NZ_BAAJMD010000007.1, read as the reverse complement.
GTTATCTATGATCTGCCAATGAACGAGGTAGTACTGGATTTCTTTGATCGCCTGAAGTCAGTGAGTCGCGGCTATGCGTCGTTGGACTACAGTTTTGAACGCTTCCAGGGCGCGCGTCTGGTGCGCCTTGATGTGTTGATCAACGCAGAAAAGGTTGATGCCCTGGCGCTCATCGTGCACCGCGACAATGCCGCCTATAAAGGCCGGCAACTGGTCGAGAAAATGAAAGAACTGATTCCCCGGCAAATGTTTGATGTAGCTATTCAGGCTGCAGTGGGCGGACAGATTGTTGCCCGATCAACGGTCAAGGCGCTGCGCAAGAACGTTATTGCCAAATGTTATGGTGGCGACGCCAGCCGTAAGAAGAAACTGCTGGAAAAGCAGAAGGCCGGTAAGAAGCGTATGAAACAAGTGGGTAACGTGGAAATTCCGCAGGAAGCCTTCCTCGCGGTTCTCAAAGTCGATAATTGACAGGGACGGTTAAACGGGCTCGCTTATGCATATCAATTTCCCCCTTATCCTGGTTGTGCTGGTTGCCGTCACTGGCTTGCTGGCACTGCTGGATGCGCTCTTTCTCGCGCCGCGTCGACGTCGGGCCAAGGCGGCCTATGAAGCGGCTGTCGACGTGCCCGATCCCTTGGCCATCGAGCGTATTGGCAAGGAGCCCTTGCTGGTCGAGTACGGCAAGTCCTTCTTTCCGGTCTTGCTGGTCGTGCTGGTGCTGCGTTCCTTCCTGGTTGAGCCTTTCCAGATCCCTTCTGGTTCAATGAAGCCGACATTGGCGGTGGGTGACTTTATTCTGGTCAACAAGTTCGCCTACGGCATTCGACTGCCGGTACTGGATACCAAGGTTATCTCCATCGGTGACCCTCAGCGCGGCGATGTCATGGTTTTTCGTTTTCCGGATGACCCGCGGATCAATTACATCAAGCGGGTGGTCGGCTTGCCCGGCGACCGTGTGCAGTATCGGGACAAGCAGTTTATCGTCAATGGCGAAGCAGTGCCGATAACTCAGCTTGGCACTGAGCTGGAAGACGAAGTGCCGCCCGGCCACCCGTTCTTCCATAACGCGCAGGTGCGCATCATGGAAGAACAGTTGGGCGATACAACCCATCAGGTCAGGCTTCGTGATCCGCGGCTTACCCAACCTTTGCGTACTGATGAATGGTTGGTGCCTGAGGGACATTACTTTATGGTCGGCGACAATCGTGACAACTCCAACGACAGTCGGTACTGGAATACAAAAGAAATTCCCCAGGAGTTGTGGGGAATGGTGCCGGACAACTATATTGTAGGTAAGGCTTTCGCGGTCTGGATGCACTGGCCAGAGCCAAAGCTGCGCAATTTGCCGAGTTTTTCCAGCATTGCGTTGATTCATTGAATACCGGACTCTTTGTATAACAACCACAACGGACGTCTCGAGGTAATCCATGCGCTACTCGCAAAAAGGCATGTCATTTTTTGGCTGGCTGGCAGTCATTACCCTGCTTGTTTTTGGTTTGATCGTCGCAGCTAAAGTGATACCCATCTACATGGATCATTTTTCACTGCGCAAGATTATTGTCACGGTCAACGAGGATCCGTCACTGAAGATCGGCTCGTTGCGTGATCTTCATAGCCACATCGAACGTGGCATGAATATCAACAGTATCCGTGACATCAAGATCAATGATGCCATCACCATTACCTCCAGCGCCGCCGACACATACAGTGTGCAGATCAAGTACGAAGTACGTTCGCCGCTGCTGAATACCGTGGACCTGTTGGTTCATTTTGATGAAACCCACATAATCAGACCGCTTAAGTGACCAACAAGTTAGACCGGCTTGAACGCAGGATAGGCTATCACTTCAAGGATCAGGATTTGCTGATCCTGGCACTCAGTCACCGCAGTCTCGGCGGGCGCAACAACGAGCGTCTGGAGTTTCTCGGCGACTCAGTGCTGAATTTTGTGGCTGCCGAGGCGCTGTTTCATCGTTTTCCCCAGGCCCGTGAGGGGCAGTTGTCGCGTTTGCGTGCGCGCTTGGTCAAGGGCGTGACCCTGGCCGAACTGGCCAAGGGCTTTGATCTCGGCGACTACCTGCGTCTGGGCTCGGGTGAGCTTAAAAGTGGTGGTTTTCGCCGTGAATCGATTCTCGCCGATGCCACCGAGGCTATTATCGGCGCCATTTATCTGGAAAGTGGGCTCGAGGTAGCCAGGGAGAGGGTGCTACATTGGCTTGAAGAGCATATCGCCAGTCTGACCCTGGTTGATAACAACAAGGACCCGAAAACCCGGCTTCAGGAATACCTGCAGTCGCAGCAGTGTGAACTACCCCGCTATGAGGTGACCGAAAGCAGTGGCGAAGCCCATTGCCGGACCTTTCGCGTTGAATGCCATATAAGCCCCCTTGCGGAACCGACCTCAGGCACCGGCAACAGCCGTCGTTTGGCCGAACAGGTTGCCGCCCAGAAAGCCCTGATTGCCCTGGGGGTGGAGAAAGAAGATGAGTGACAACAGCACCTCCCGCTGTGGCTATGTGGCCATTGTTGGCCGTCCGAATGTTGGCAAGTCGACCTTGCTTAACCATATTCTCGGGCAAAAGCTGGCGATTACTTCGCGCAAACCCCAGACCACACGGCATACCTTGCATGGCATCAAGACCGAGGGCGCAGTTCAGGCCATTTATGTTGATACCCCCGGTCTACACAAGGAAAACGAGAAAGCCCTCAACCGCTTTATGAACAAGAGCGCCACCCAGGCCCTGCGGGATGTCGATGTGGTGCTGTTCGTGGTGGACAGAGTGCGCTGGACCGATGAGGACCAGATGGTGCTGGATCGCGTGCGGCACGTTACCTGCCCGGTGCTGCTGGTGGTCAACAAGGTTGACCGCATGGACGACAAGGAAACCTTGCTGCCGCATCTTGAGTGGCTCGCAACCCAGTTGCCGGACGCTGAGGTGGTGCCCGTATCCGCATTGCAGGGGCGCAATATCGAGTTGCTGGAGCAGCTGATTGCCGAGCGCCTGCCTGAGGGCGAGCATTTCTATCCGGACGATCAGCTGACCGACCGCAGCTCGCGCTTTCTGGCCGCTGAGCTGGTGCGTGAAAAGGTCATGCGCCAGTTGGGTGCCGAGATTCCCTACCAGGTGGCTGTCGAGATCGAGCAGTTCAAGCAGGAGGGCAAGATTCTGCATATTCATGCGCTGATTCTGGTTGAGCGTGATGGCCAGAAGAAAATCATCATCGGAGATGGTGGTGAGCGCATGAAAAAGATTGGCCAGGAGGCACGTCTGGATATGCAGAAACTCTTTGGCAGCAAAGTTATGCTCAATCTCTGGGTCAAGGTCAAACGCGGCTGGTCCGATGATGAGCGTGCGCTGACGTCGCTGGGTTACCATTTCGACAATTGATCAGCCGGGCATTGGTCTGATGATGGCGGGTCCGACGATGGCGATTTGCGGAGATGAGCGTGCACGGATCATTGACCCCTGCTTATGTATTGCACAGCCGTCCCTACCGTGACAGCAGCGCGCTGGTTGATCTGCTGACCCTGCAACAAGGGGTACAGCGGGTGGTCTGGCGCGGCGCGCGTGGCCAGCGGCGCGGACAGTCTCCCCAGGCCTTTGTGCCCATGCTGGTGGCCCTGGCAGGGCGTGGCGAGCTGAAAACCCTGCAGCAGGCAGAGGTCGCCGGCAGCTACAAGTCCTTGCAGGGAAATGCGCTGTTCAGTGCCCTTTACCTGAATGAATTATTGGTCCGTCTGTTGCGCCCGGCTGAACCGCAATTACTGCTGTTTGCTGCCTATCAACAGGCCCTGGAGTCACTGGCAGATAACAGGTCAATTGAACCTGTCCTGCGCGAGTTTGAGTGGTGTTTACTGCATGAGCTGGGTTACGGTTTCAGTCTGACCGAGGATGCTCATGGTGTTCCGATTCAGCCCGACAGGGGTTATTGCTGGATACTGGATCAGGGTCTGTTACCGGTTGAGCTGAGTCAACAGGGCTTGCCCGGCCATGGATTGCTGGCCATGGCCGCCGCCCAGTGGCAGTCTCCGATCGCCCTGCGCACGGCCAAGTTGCTCATGCGACAGGCCCTGGCCATGCATTTGGGGGATCGCCCCCTCTACAGTCGTCAATTATTTGCCTCAACCGCTGGTGTCGCCAAAGGAGACAAGCTGTGATCAATCCGCAACGAGTATTACTGGGCGTGAACATCGACCATATCGCCACATTGCGTCAGGCGCGTGGCACGTCTTACCCGGACCCGGTGCAGGCGGTTATCGTGGCTGAACAGGCGGGTGCCGATGGCATCACCATTCACTTGCGCGAAGACCGCCGGCATATCCAGGAGCGCGATGTGCGTCTGGTTGCCGAGGTGCTGCAGACCCGCATGAATCTGGAAATGGCAGTAACCGACGAGATGTTGCGCTTTGCCGAGGAGATCCGCCCGGCACATATCTGTCTGGTGCCCGAGCGCCGTGAAGAGTTGACCACCGAGGGTGGTCTTGATGTGGCAGGCAATGCCGCACGCATTCAGGCCGCCGTCGAGCGCATGGCCGCCATGGGCAGCGAGGTCTCGTTGTTTATTGATCCTGACCCACGGCAGATAGAAGCGGCCAAACATGCCGGTGCTCCGGTCATTGAACTGCATACCGGGCACTATGCCGATACTCAGGGCCAGGCTCAGGTTGATGCCCTCGAACGGCTGCGAGACGGCTGTAACTATGCGCGCAAGCTGGGTCTGGTAGTGAATGCCGGGCACGGCCTGCACTATCACAATGTCGAGCCCGTCGCTGCCATCGCGGGTATGAACGAGCTGAATATCGGCCATGCGATTATCGCCCGTGCGCTGTTCAGTGGGTTGGCAGGCGCTGTAAGGGAGATGCGTGAGCTGATTCTGGCAGCCAGCCCCAGATGATCAAGGGTATTGGCACTGATCTGGTGTTGGTCAGCCGCATCGAGGCGGCCATCGAGCGTCAGGGTGTGCGGTTTGCCGAGCGGATTCTGACCGAGTCGGAATTGCAGCGCTATCACCAGCATGCTCGCCCGGCGCGCTTCCTGGCCAAACGCTTTGCCGCCAAGGAGGCGGTGCTCAAGGCACTGGGAACCGGACTGGCGCAAGGTATGTCCTGGCAGCATATCCAGATTGACCGGGATGATCATGGAGCCCCGCTGGTATTGCTCTCCGGTCAAGCCTTGCACCGGCTGCAACAAGCCGGTGGCGGCAGCATGCTGTTGAGCCTGAGTGACGAGCGTGAGCAGGCCCTGGCCTTTGTTGTCTGGTCAGCCTCGGCCGGTTGAGGTCGCCTACATTACAGTTGCAACTCTTCGACGTAGGCGGCCTGGAGACGCTCGATGGCTTCAATCAATTGACTGATAGCGGCCTGGCTGTTTTGTCCCTTCTTCAGCAGGTTTTCTGCTTCCAGACAGCAGCTGCGTAACTGTGGTACACCGCAGTAGCGAGTTGCTCCATGCAGGCGATGGACGACCTCCAACAGTCCCTGGTTGTTATTCGCAGCAGTCAGCGTCTCGATCTGCACCCGGTCGTCGGGCAGACCCTTGATCAGCATGTCCAGCATATCGGCGGCCAGATCAGCTTTGCCGGCAGCCAGTTTCAGGCCCTCCTCCTGATCCAGGATGGGGTTGTGTGCCAAGCTGCTATCGGCCTGCTGTGGTATTAACACAGTGTCTTTGCTGTCCATGTTGACGCTGATGCCAGTCCAGCGAAAGATGCAATGACTCAGTTGTTCAGGGCTGATTGGTTTGCTCAGATAGTCGTTCATACCGCACTGAATCAGTTTGCGCCGCTCTTCGGCCAGGGCGTGCGCAGTCAGAGCAATGATCGGACAGGGTTCGCTGTCAGCCAGCTCCTCACGCAAGCGCAGTTCGGTGGTGGTGGCGCGGCCATCCATGCCGGGCATTTGCACGTCCATGAAGATCAGATCAAGCCGCTCTGCTTCCGCGATCACCAGCGCCTGTTCACCGCTGGTAGCGGTCATGACCCGCACGCCCATTTCGCTGAGGAAGGTTTCAACCAGCTTCAGATTGGCCTGGTTGTCGTCGACGCAGAGTATGCTGAGTTGCGGCTGCCGAGCTTGTTCGGTTTTGACGGGCAGGGTCCTCTCTGCCTTGAACAGCTGATTGACCGCACGGAACAACTGGCGCGTGCATAGCGGTCTTGACAGTACCTGGCACTGATCACGTGGCAGGCGGTCGAGCAACGGGTAGTGCTCGGTGGTGTCGGTCAGCAAAATGCCTTTGCACAGCTGCTGATCGGTCCAGCGCGTGACGCTGTCGAGCAGCGTGTCGGCGGTACAGAAGGGCGAGGTGCTGCTGACCAGCGCCAGATCATAGCGGTCATCCTGCTGCTGCCGGGACTGCATTGCTAGCTCAAGATCGCGGATATGTTCGAATACGCTGACCTGCAAGCCAAGATCCTCAAGATTATGCAGCAGGGCCTGGCGGCTGAGGGCCAAGGGCTCAACAATGGCTGCGCGCATACCTGACAGGGGTTTGCTGGGCAGGTCATCCGTGGCCTGGCTGGATTTTTCCAGACGCACAGTCAGCCAGAATTCGGAACCCTCACCGGGAGCGCTGTGCAGGCCAATCTCACCGTGCATCTGCTCGACCAGGCGTTTGGCAATCACCAGACCAAGACCAGTGCCGCCGACCTGACGGGTCATGGAGTTGTCGGCCTGGCTGAAGGCCTGAAACAGGGACTTTTGCTGCTGGTTGGTCAAGCCTATTCCGGTATCGGTGACGCTGATGCGCAGCAGGGCATAGTGTTCGTCTTCCTGCTCCAGCATGGTCCGGATGCTGACCGAGCCTTGCTGGGTGAACTTGATGGCATTGCTGATCAGATTGGCTAATATCTGTTTCAAACGCAGGGCATCGCCACTCAAGCTTAGGGGGGTGTCGCGGTAAATAATGCTGACCAACTCCAGCGACTTCTGATGTGCAGCCGGCGCCAGCATGGTCAGTGTGTCCTGAATCAGATCGCGGAGATTGAAGGGCAGGTTGTCGAGCACCAGCTTGCCGGCTTCGATCTTTGAGAAATCCAGAATTTCATTGATGATTGCCAGCAGGTTGTCAGCCGACTTGCCGATAGTACCCAGGTATTCCTGCTGGCGGTTGCTCAGCTCGGTGCGCTGTAACAGGTTGCTGAAACCGATAATGCCGTTCAATGGTGTGCGCAGTTCGTGGCTCATATTGGCCAGAAACTCGGATTTGATCCGGCTGGCTTCGAGCGCCGCCTTGCGCGCCATATCCAGCTCGATGTTCTGGATTTCAATGGTCTCCAGCGTCTGGCGCAGATCCTCGGTGGCCTGTTCGACGTTCTGTTGCATCTCGCCCTGGGCGCTTTGCAGAGCGTCGGCCAGGGTGTTGATACCCTGGGCCAAGCTATTCAGTTCGCGGCTACCCTGTTCGCCCAGACGCTTGTCCAACTGGCCCTTGCTGATGCGACTGATGGCCCGATTGGCTTCGGCTACCGGATCGCTGATACGTCGGCCCATGGCAATGACCAGTATCGCACTGAGCAGCAGACCGAGCATCACCAGCAACAAGGCGCTGAGAATCATCTGGTAACGACGCAGCTGGGTATAGCCGTGACTCAACTCAACCTCCAGCCAGCCCAGCAGTTCATCGGCCTCATGGACACTGGCCAGGGTTCTGTCGAGCAACTCGGGACTGGCCAGCAAAGGCAGCAGGAAGCGGCTGCTGTCAGCGCTGCTTTGAATCTGCAGCCCGGTTCCGGCTGCCAGGTTGTCAGCGCCCAGAGGCTCGCCAGCCGGGTACATTTGCGGGCCGCTATGTTCGAGTAGCCGGCGCTCCCGGTCATACAGGCTGACCGCGCGAACATCCGAACGGTTGAGTGCCGCCGACAGGCTTGGGCGCATCTGTTCCGGCTGGCCGTCGAGCAAAGACAGGGTGGCCTGGTGTTCCAGGTGCTCGACCGTCATGTAGCCACGTTCCAGCAGCTGACGGTCCAGATCGGATACCGCCTGCCAACTGAAGTAGGCACCTAGCGCCAGACCCAGCAGACCGGTGGGTACCAGTGCCAGCAGCAGAATGCGTGCCTTGAGACCGATCTCGCTCATTGTGTGTATCCCTTGTGTATATCCCTTCCCCCGATGCCGGTATCATAGGCCGAGTTGATAAAAAGCACAGCATTGGACATAACAGGCTCCTTGCTCCGCATGACGGGTGGAAGATGAATAACGATTACCCAACCATTGCCGATTTCGTCGGCAATACCCCGCTGGTCCGCTTACAGCGACTGCCAGGTGATACCAGCAATACCCTGCTGGTCAAACTCGAAGGCAACAATCCAGCTGGCTCAGTGAAGGATCGTCCAGCCCTGTCGATGATTACCCGTGCCGAATTGCGGGGTGAAATCAAACCCGGTGACACCCTGATTGAAGCGACCTCGGGCAACACCGGTATTGCCTTGGCCATGGTCGCAGCGATCAAGGGCTATCGGATGATTCTGATCATGCCCGACAACATGAGTGCCGAGCGCAAGGCGGCCATGAGTGCCTACGGTGCCGAACTGATTCTGGTCAGTCGTGAGGACAGCATGGAGGGTGCCCGTGATCTGGCGCTGCAGATGCAACGCGAGGGCAAGGGCAAGGTGCTCGACCAGTTTGGAAATCAGGATAACGCGGAAGCACATTATCAGAGTACCGGTCCGGAGATCTGGCGCGACACGCGCGGTACGGTGACCCACTTCGTCAGTTCCATGGGTACCACAGGTACCATCATGGGTACCTCGCGTTACCTCAAGGAACAAAACCCGGCTGTCCAGATTGTTGGCCTGCAACCGATCGAGGGTGCCTCCATTCCAGGTATTCGCCGCTGGCCGGCCGCTTACATGCCGGCGATCTTCGACGCCGAGCGGGTCGACCGGGTGATTGACATGGGGCAGCAGGAAGCCGAACAGACCATGCGTCGTCTGGCCCGTGAAGAGGGTATTTTCTGTGGTGTGTCCTCGGGTGGTTCAGTGGCGGCAGCACTGCGTTTGTCCAATGAGCTGGAGAACGCGGTGATTGTCGCGATCATCTGTGATCGCGGCGACCGCTACCTGTCCACGGGCGTGCACGACCCGCGCCCATGAGAGCCTCTCGCGGAAAGCAGCGACGCTCCAATGACGCGCCAGCGGCCATTGGTCAGTGCATTGAACTCGACCTTGCGCGTTTGACCCATGATGGCCGGGGCATTGGGCACTGGCAGGGGCGCACGGTATTCGTTGACGGCGGGCTGCCTGGTGAGCGGGTGACGGCCAGGGTTATCAAGGCGCGCAGCAAATTGATTGAAACCCGTCTGGAGCGTGTGCAGCAGGCCAGTAGTGCGCGCCTGCAGCCCGCCTGCGCACATGCTGCGCTCTGTGGCGGCTGCAGTCTGCAACATATGTCGGCAGAGACCCAGTTGCAGATCAAGCAACAGACACTGGCCCAGCAATTGCAGCATTTTGCCGGCCTGCAGCCGGAGCAGTGGATGCCCGCCTTGACCGGCCCGGTCTATGCCTACCGGCAGCGCAGTCGTCTGGCGTTGCGCTGGCAGCAGCGGGACAAGACTCTGCAGGTGGGCTTCCGGCAGCGCTTCAGCAGTGACCTGGTCGAGGTGAATCAGTGCCCTGTTCTGGTGCCTGCACTCGAGACGTTGATGCAGGCACTGATTCCGCTGCTGAAACAGCTGGAAGGGGCGGCCGAGCTGGGCCATGTCGAACTGATCGATGCCCAGCGTCCGTTGTTGCTGTTACGCCACATGCAGCCGTTATCGACGGCGGACCTTGAACGTCTGCGGGTGTTTGCAACGGCGCATGAGGTCGGATGCTGGTTGCAGCCAGGGGATGAGGACAGTGTGCATTGTCTGTGGCCAGAGGAGGCCGTGCAGCCCGCCTATGCCTTGCCTGAGCTGGGCCTGAGCCTGGCTTTCCAGCCGGGTGACTTTATTCAGGTGAATGCCGGTATCAATCGGCAGATGATTGCGCAGGCACTGGCCTGGCTGGCAGTCGAGCCGGGCGAGGCAGTGTTGGACCTGTTTTGTGGTCTGGGCAATTTTGCCCTGCCACTGGCCCAGGCCGGGGCGCGGGTAACTGGGGTAGAGGGTAGTCAGGCCATGGTCGGGCGTGCCACCGCCAACGCTCGTGAGAATAGTCTGACCGGACTGCACTTTTATCAGACCGACCTGTCCAAGCCGATTGATGCCGATTGGTTTGCCGGTGATTTTGCCGCGGCTGTGCTGGATCCGCCGCGCGATGGCGCAGAGCTGCTGGTGCAGCAATTGGCCGCGCGTGGTGTTGGCCGGATTCTGTATGTGTCCTGCAATCCTGCCACGCTGGCGCGGGATGCCGGTTTGCTGGCGGCTCAGGGCTACAGATTGGTGCGGGCTGGGATCATGGACATGTTTCCACAGACGGCCCACGTTGAAGCCATGGCGCTGTTTGTTGCGGGTGGTAAAAGGATTGCGGCGGGCACTGGCAGCCCCGGTAAAACCGGTTAAATGCAGGTGTTTGTTTCATTCATGCAGTACATTCAGGATCAAGACTGATGGTACAGGTCAGGGCTCAACACCCTACAAACAATGATGGCAGCGTTAATATCGATGCCTGGATCAAGCGTATTCAAAAGCACGTGCAGCTGACAGCGCCGCAGGTGCTGCGTGAAGCCTGTGAGTGGGCGCTGGAGCTCGAGCAGGCGGCTATCGCGGCCGAGAATATCTGGGCCGATGGTGCCAGCAGTTACCGCACCGGTCTGGAAATGGCAGAAATCCTGGTCGAACTGAAACTGGATCAGGACTCCCTGGTCGCCGCGGTTGTTTACCGTGCGGTGCGTGAGCGCAAGACCGATCTGGCCGAAGTTGAACGTCGCTTTGGGCCGACGGTAGCCGGGCTGGTTGACGGCGTTCAGCGTATGGCGGCAATCAGCGTATCGCAGAATCCGGCCAAGGCGACGGCCTTCAGCGAGCAGGCTCAGGTCGACAACCTGCGCAAGATGCTGGTGACCATGGTAGACGATGTACGCGTCGCCCTGATCAAGCTGGCTGAACGTACCTGCGCCATCCGGGCGGTCAAGGATGCCCCGGAGGAGAAGCGTTATCGAGTGGCTCGCGAAGTCTTCGATATCTATGCGCCGTTGGCCCATCGACTGGGTATTGGTCATATCAAATGGGAGCTGGAGGACCTGTCCTTCCGTTATCTCGAGCCGGTTCAGTATAAGCAGATTGCCAAGCTGCTGGATGAGCGGCGGTTGGATCGGCAGGAGTATATCGACGAGGTCATGGCGCAGCTCAAGACCGAGCTGGAGGAGGCCGGGATTCAGGCCGAGATCAGCGGTCGTGCCAAACATATCTACTCTATCTGGCGCAAGATGCGGCGCAAGGGCATCGACTTCAGCCAGGTCTACGATGTGCGCGCGGTGCGCGTGCTGGTGCCTCAGGTGCGTGATTGCTATACCGCTCTGGGCATTGTTCACAGTCTCTGGCGGCATATTCCCAACGAGTTTGATGACTACATCGCCAATCCCAAGGAGAACGGCTACCGCTCGTTGCACACTGCGGTGATCGGGCCCTTCGGCAAGGTGCTGGAAGTGCAGATTCGTACCCAGAATATGCACGAAGAAGCCGAACTCGGCGTCTGCGCACACTGGCGTTACAAGGGTACTGATGTCAGTTCCTCCTCGAACGCTTATGAGGACAAGATTGCCTGGCTGCGTCAGGTGCTTGAATGGCATGAGGAAATGGGCGATATCGGTGGCCTGGCGGATCAGCTGCGGGTCGATTTCGAGCCGGATCGTATCTATATCTTCACCCCGGATGGTCACGTGGTGGATGTGCCCAAGGGCGCCACACCACTGGATTTTGCCTACCGCATTCATACCGAAATCGGTCATAGCTGCCGGGGCGCCAAGGTCAATGGCCGGATAGTGCCGTTGAACTATATCCTGCAGACCGGCGAACAAGTCGAAATCATTACCGGCAAGCACAGCGGTCCGAGCCGCGACTGGCTGAATCCCAACCTGGGCTATGTGAATACCTCCAGGGCCCGGGCCAAGGTTCAGCACTGGTTCAAATTGCAGGCCCGAGAGCAGAATGTGCATGCCGGCAAGGCCATGCTTGAACGCGAGTTGACCCGTTTGGCCCTGAATGGCGCCGACTATGCGCAACTGATCGAGCGACTGGGTATCCGCAGCCAGGAAGACCTGTTTGCCGCGGTCGGTTCGGGTGATGTGCGACTGATGCATGTAGTCAATGTCGCCCAGCAACTGATTGAGCCGGACAGTCATGCCGAGCAGCTGGAGCTGATTCCGCGCCGCCCGAGTCGCTCCGGGCCGCGTGGCGACGTAACCATTCAGGGCGTCGGTAATCTGCTGACCCAGCTGGCTGGCTGCTGTCAGCCGGTGCCGGGTGATCCGATCGTGGGCTATATCACCCTCGGTCGCGGAGTGACCGTGCATCGCGCCGACTGCGCGACTGCGATGCAGTTGCAGGATCGTGACGCCGACCGGCTGATCGAGGTCAGTTGGGGCAGCGCGCCGGTGCAGACCTATCCGGTAGAAATCTATATCAAGGCCTATGACCGTTCCGGTCTGCTGCGCGATGTCTCGCAGATGTTGGTCAATGAGAAGATCAATGTGCTGGAAGTGAGTACCCGGACCAACAAGGATGACAACTATGCCGTCATGCTGTTGACCGTCGAGGTGCCGAATATCGGTCTCCTGGGCCGGCTGCTGGCGCGCGTCAGCCAGTTGCCGAACGTGATCGAGGCGCGGCGCAATCGCAAGGACGGCATGACGTGAGTTACCAGCTTGATGACTTGCTGTACCTGATGCAGCGCCTGCGTGACCCGCTGCATGGTTGTCCCTGGGACCAGCAACAGTCCTTTGCCACCATAGTCCCGCATACCCTGGAGGAAGCCTACGAGGTCGCGGACGCGATCGCCAGCGAGGATTTTCCGCAGCTTTGTGGTGAACTGGGTGATCTGTTGTTCCAGGTGGTTTACTACGTCCAGTTGGGGCGTGAGGCGGGTCACTTTGACTGGGCTCAGGTGGTGCATGGCATCACCGAGAAACTGGTGCGTCGGCACCCTCATGTCTTTCCGGACGGCAACCTGCGTACGCCGCCGGGTAGTGTCAGCCTGGCAGCGGATCAGATCAAGGCGCGCTGGGAAGAGATCAAGGCCGAGGAACGCGCGCTCAAGGCTGAACAGCCTGAGCAGTTGTCACTGCTGGATGATGTGCCGCAGGCCTTGCCTGCCTTGAGTCGGGCGCAGAAACTGCAGAAGCGCGCTGCACGCGCCGGTTTCGACTGGCCAGCGCTGCTGCCGGTGCTGGACAAGCTGGATGAAGAGCTCGCTGAGGTGCGTCAGGCGCTTGCCGAGGGCCAGCAGCAACGGGTTGCCGAAGAAGTCGGCGACCTGCTGTTTTCCATGGTCAATCTGGCGCGGCATCTGCAGGTCGATGCCGAGGAAGCCCTGCGCGGCGGCAACGCCCGCTTCGAGCGGCGCTTCCGCTATATCGAAGCGCAGCTGCGCGAAGCCGGTCTGAGTCCTGAGCAGGTTGAATTGCTGCAGCTGGACCGACTCTGGCAACAAGCCAAGGACGTCGGACTGTAACAGCACCCCTGGTTGACTATTGACCTGTCAGTGCTGCGGCTCTTTCTGTTGCTGCGCCAATACCTGCAGATGCCGGCGACTGAGTTCCAGATAGCGAGGTGTCGGCCCGATATCGTCATACAGTGGATCACCCATTTCATCCTGAGCAATAACCCGCTTGCCAGCTTGGTAAGGCATGCTTTCCTCGAGCTCTTCCAGCGCGCAACTGAGCAGGTCGGTGATCAAATCCTCAGCGCGGCGTTTGGGATACATCTCCTGCAGGGCGGCAAGCCGAGCGGCGTCCTCCAGGGTCAAGCGTACTTCGTAATGATTATGGGTCAGGCGACCCCGGGCAGTGCGTTCCCATTCCTGGGTAAGTTCACGGATCTTCATGTTTTCCCCCGATAACGTCTGGTTTCGCTTGTGGCGACACTTGAAGTGTAGACCATGCCGCGAAAAAGGCCTGACGTCAGCTTTTTGCTGTTGCTCATTGTTCCTTGTCAGCAGCGGTTCCGGGTAGCATGCTGTGATCGTGGAATCAGGTTAAGGAAGCCTTATGAGCGAGATAGATGTGCGGTTGCGCGAGGATGTACATGAGTTGGGTGAGCTGCTGGGGCAGACCATCAAGTCGCACTTGGGCGACGACTTCCTGCAGCGTATCGAACGTATCCGCCTCGGCGCAAAGCAGGGTCGGCAACAGGATCAGGCGGCCCATCAGGCGCTGCTGGCAGCCCTGCATGACTTGCCGGATGACCAGTTGCTGCCGGTTTGCCGGGCCTTCAATCAGTTCCTCAACCTGGCCAATATTGCCGAACAGTCGCACCGGATTCGTCGCCGTCGCGAGCATCAGCCGCGTTCATTCGAGGAACGTTGCCTGCCCGATCTGTTGCAGCGTCTCAAGGACGCCGGTTTCAGTGATCAGCAGGTACGTCAGCAACTGGCTGAGCTGGATATCGAGCTGGTTCTTACCGCGCACCCGACTGAAGTCACGCGGCGCACCCTGATTCAGAAGTACGACGCCATTGCTTTGGCCTTGGCCAGCCGCGATCACGATGACCTGAACGCTGATGAGCAGGCAGCGGTTCGCGCCGATCTGGCCCGACTGATTGCCGAGGCCTGGCATACCGACGAGATTCGGCGGACCCGGCCAACGCCGGTGGACGAGGCGAAATGGGGGTTTGCGGTCATCGAACATTCGCTCTGGCAAGCGCTGCCGGCCTTTCTGCGCAAGCTGGATGAGGATTTGATCAAGGGGCTGGGGCACGGCCTGGACTGCAATGCCTCCCCGGTGCGTATTGCCTCCTGGATGGGCGGCGATCGCGATGGCAATCCGAATGTGACCGCCAGCGTAACCCGCGAAGTATTGCTGCTCGGGCGCTGGATGGCGGCAGACCTGTATCTACGTGATATTGATGCGCTGACCAGCCAATTGTCCATGCAGACCGCCAGCCCCGACCTGCTGGCGCAAAGTGGTGAAGCCGACGAGCCCTACCGCGTAGTGCTGAAGCAACTGAGAGAGCGTTTGCAGGCCACACGGGATTGGGCCAGGCAAGCATTGCAGGGCGATGTCGCCCCTGGCCCGCTGGTTCTGGACAGTGTCGATCAACTGCGCCAGCCCCTGATGCTCTGCTACGATTCGCTGTTGCAGGACAACTGCCAGATCATTGCCCGCGGCCCCTTGCTCGATAGCCTGTGGCGGGTCAATGCCTTCGGTCTGGGTCTGGTGCGTCTGGATATACGTCAGGATGCGGCACGGCATGCCGATGTGCTGGCCGAACTGTTGACCTATCTTGAGATGGGCGACTATCGCAGCTGGGATGAGGCGCAGCGTTGTCGTTTTCTGCTCGATGAACTGCACAGTCGGCGTCCGCTTTTGCCAGTCGACTGGCAGCCTAGTGCCGAGGTTGCCGAGGTCTTGGCCACCTGCCGGGTGGTGGCCTCGCAACCACGTGAGCTGCTCGGTTCCTATGTCATTTCCATGGCGTCGAGTTCCTCGGATGTGTTGGCGGTCAAGCTGCTGTTGAAGGAAACCGGCTTGAGCTGGCCGATGCGGGTGGCACCGCTGTTTGAAACCCTGGATGACCTGGAAAATGCCGCTTCGGCTATCGACAGCCTGTTGTCATTGCCGGCTTACCGCGAACTGATTGGTCATGAGCAGGAGGTCATGATCGGCTATTCCGACTCGGCCAAGGATGCCGGGACCCTGGCCGCCGGCTGGGCCCAGTACCGTGCCCAGGAAGCGCTGGTGCAAGTCTGCCAGGCCCATGGCGTGCGTCTACGATTGTTCCATGGTCGCGGTGGTACGGTTGGTCGGGGTGGCGCACCGGCGCATATGGCGATTCTGTCGCAGCCGCCGGGCTCGGTGCAGGGACAGTTCCGGGTAACCGAGCAGGGCGAGATGATCCGTTTCAAATATGGCCTGCCAGCCATCGCCGTGCAGAGTCTGCAGCTCTATGTCAGTGCCGTCATGGAGGCCAGCTTGCTGCCGCCGCCTGCGCCTGAGCAGGGCTGGCGTGAGCTGATGCAGCAACTGGCGGACCGCTCGGTTACCGTCTATCGCGGTGTCGTGCGCGATGATCCACAATTTGTCGACTATTTCCGCCAGGGCACGCCGGAGCAGGAGCTGGCGCGCTTGCCGCTGGGCAGCCGACCGGCAAAACGGCGTAGTCAGGGCGGTATCGAGACGCTCAGGGCGATCCCCTGGATCTTTGCCTGGACCCAGACGCGCTTGATGTTGCCGGCCTGGCTGGGCGCTGGCAAGGCATTGCAGGAGGCTATGGACGCCGGTAAGGAGCAGCAATTGCGTGACATGATGTCGCAGTGGCCATTCTTTCTGGCACGCGTCGAGATGCTGGAAATGGTCCTGGCCAAGGCCGATGCAGGTATCCATCGATTTTATGAAGAGCGCCTGGTCGAACCATCCCTGTGGCCGCTGGGGGAGCGTTTGCGCACTGCCTTGAGCGAGGCGGTTAGCGTGGTACTGGCGCTGCGCGGCAGCGACCGGTTGTTGGCGCATAACCCGGGCTTGAGCAGTTCTGTGGCCGTGCGCAACCCCTACACCGATCCCTTGCACCTGTTGCAGGCCGAACTGATGGCGCGAACCCGCGCCCAGGGTCAGCAGATTGATCCGGATCTGGAACGGGCGTTACTGGTTACGGTTGCAGGTATTGCCGCGGGCATGCGTAATACCGGCTAGGGATTCCGGCTGTTAACCAGCGAGGCAGAGCCTTCGACTTTGGTCCGGCTTGTGCATATTTGACTGTCCGTGTATGTTGAACGCCCTTTTCGCGACCTTCGCGAGTGTAACCAATTATTGCGTCAGCCACTGCTGGTGCCTGCCGGCCCCGTTGTTCGGTCGGGGCGGCCCGCTTTCAGAAAGTTGATAGGAGTCTAGATATGCGCGTTATCCTGTTAGGCGCTCCCGGTGCGGGCAAAGGCACGCAGTCCCAGTTCATCTGCGAACACTTTGGCATTCCGCAAATTTCCACCGGCGATATGCTGCGCGCAGCCGTCAAGGCCGGTACCGAGCTGGGCAAGCAGGTCAAGCAGGTAATGGATAGCGGTGGATTGGTGTCTGACGATCTGATCATCGGTCTGATCAAGGAACGCATCACCCAGGCCGATTGCCAGAATGGCTTTCTGTTTGATGGTTTTCCGCGCACCATTCCCCAGGCTGAAGCGCTGGTTGATGCCGGTGTGAAGATTGATAACGTGCTGGAAATCGCGGTTGACGATGAAGAGATCGTTCAGCGTCTGTCCGGTCGTCGTGTGCACCCCGGTTCAGGCCGGGTCTACCACATCCAGCATCAGCCGCCGAAGGTGGCGGGCAAGGATGATGTGACTGGTGAAGATCTGGTTCAGCGTGATGATGACAGCGAAACCACCGTGCGCAACCGTCTGAAAATCTACCATGATCAGACCAAGCCGCTGGTTGCCTTCTACCAGAAACTGGCCGATGCCCAGGGTGCACCGAACTGCAGCCGTGTAGAAGGTATTGGTAGCGTCGAGCAGATTACCGCCAAGGTCATGCAAGCGCTGAGCTGATTGCACCAGGTTGTCACCGGGGCCCGTGTTGACCAACGTCGCACGGGCCCTTTGCATTGGCTACAATGCTTCTCTTTCCTCATTCCGATACGCCTGCCATGACCACATTGCTTGCCCTCGATACTGCCACTGAAGCCTGCTCTGCAGCCCTGCTGCACATGGGCCAGGTCCATCATCGCTTTGAGGTTGTTCCGCGTCAGCACGCGGTACGCTTGTTGCCCATGTTGCAGGAACTGATGGACGAGGCGGGTATCACGCTGAGCCAGGTTGATGCACTGGTCTTTGGCCGGGGTCCCGGCGCTTTTACCGGGGTCAGGATTGCCACCGGCATGGTCCAGGGTCTGGCCTTTGCCAGCGGCAAGCCGGTGATTGGTGTGTCCAATCTGGCCGCCCTCGCTCAGCAGGCCTGGCGTGAGCAGGGGCTCGAGTCCGTATGCGCGGCCATCGATGCACGCATGGATGAAGTCTACTGGGGTTGTTACCAACTCGATCAGGGTGTGATGCAGCTTTGCGGTGAAGAACGGGTCTGCGCGCCCGAGGCTGTGCAGTTGGCAGAGGGCATGCGCGATCCGGCGGGGGCAGGCACCGGCTGGCAGTACGCCGAGCGTCTGGCCGTGGCGGCCAGTAGCAGTTGGCCGGATATGTTGCCCGATGCCCGTGATCTGCTCAGTCTGGCCATGCCACGCTGGCTGGCTGGCGAGGCGGTGGATGCGGCGTTGGCACAGCCGGTGTATCTGCGTGACAAGGTAGCAACGCCCAAGACCAATGGCTGATTTTGCCTTTTACGCTGTCGCGCGCTAATCTGCACATCTGAACCATCGGAGTAACATGCATGCGTCTGGATGGCTATATACCATTCAATGCGCTCCCCGAGCGCAGTACCAGACCTGTTGTGCCAGCGCCCAACAGCGAGCCTGCACGCGCCGGCCAAACCGCGCCGGCTGCGCCGGTAGAACCGGTCAAGGCCCTGGCACCCCGCGCAGTCAGTGCGTCCAGCGCCAATGCCGAATATATTCCCGCCCGCCGCGATGCCCAGTTGCCGGTGTACGGCAAGAGCAATCAAGCCCTGTCCAGCTATCAGTTCACCGCTGATTTGCCGCTGGATGATCAGGCCGATGGCATCTTTGGTATTGATCTGTTCGCCTGACTACATCCTTTGATCCTGTGTTCTAGATGCCTGCCAGCAACAGATCGGCGGCCTCGCGCTGTTGGCCGTCTTCCAGGGTGAAGGACCCGATTTGGGCAATGCGATCGTAGGTATTCAGGGCAATATTGGTGTGTTCATAGCCCAAGGCGATGCTGGTAATCCCCGCATCCGCCAGACGCGTCAGTTGCTGTTCACCGCTGCGGGCGAAGCGCAGCAGTTGCAGTTCGGAAAACACTGCATCCTGTTGGTCGATCACACCGTCGGTGTTGTCGTCGAGCTTGGCCAGTTCGGCAAAAGCATGGGCGGCGCCATGTTGATCGCCAAAGAGTTCACGCCCACCGTCAATCCGGCCGTTGGTATTGCGATCCAGCGCCAGCAGGGCATCATCGCCAAGCGGGATACTGATCTGCTGTTGTCGGCCATCTCCGTTCAGATCAAAGCGCACACCGGCATTGATGCCCGAGGTGCGAAAGCCGTCGCCGGCCATATCCAGTACCAGTGGATCGGTAACCTGTGGCGTGCTGTTGACCTCGACGCGCAGGCTCAACTCACGCTGCTCGACCATAGTGATGATCTGAACTACAGCATCCAATGGGGCATCCACTGGTTGCGAGGTGGCCGCCTCGGCGGTTTCTGTAAGCGTGCTTGCGGCTGTGCTTGTTGGTTCGGCTGCGGCCTCAGCGTTGAGGGTGCGACGCAGGATCTGGAAGTCGATATCCTCGGCCATGGCGCGACGCAAATTATCGCGCAAATCCTCGTTGCGGGCACTGCGTTGAACGCTTTCGGAAGCGGCATCGATCATGGGGTACACTCGCAGGCCATCAGCAAACGACTCATCAGTAGTGGCATTATGTTATCGGCCATTGGCGGCCTGACTTGACGATCTTTTGAGACCATTTGGTTATGACAGAGCAGCAGTTGGAAGCAACAATAACGGTCAACTGGCTGGCCGCTGACTACGAACAGCAGGCTCGCACCCTGGCTGCCGAGCTGGGCTTGTCCTGTGCGGATGAACAGGCTGCTCTGTGTCTGCAGGTTGGGGCTGATGGCCTCAGTCTGCGCGATACCCAACCGAATGCCCCTGGTGCCGTGCGCGTGGATTTTGTTACCGGGGCCATGGCCCACCGGCGCCAGTTCGGGGGTGGTGCGGGGCAGATGGTGGCGCGGGCAGTGGGTATCAAGGGCAATATCCGTCCACGCATTCTGGATGCCACGGCAGGTCTGGGACGTGATGCCTTCGTCATGGCGGCCCTGGGCTCAGAGGTGACGCTGTTGGAGCGTCAACCGGTGATTGCTGCGTTGCTCGCCGATGGGTTGGAGCGCGCGAGTCAGGCTGGCGGCGAGGTGGCCGAGATTGCCGGGCGAATGCACCTGATCAGGGGCGATGCGATTGTGCTGATGCGCGACTGGCAGAGCACGGCGCCACAGGTCATTCATCTGGACCCGATGTTCCCGCACCGTGATAAATCGGCCCTGGTGAAAAAGGAAATGCGCCTGTTCCGCCCGTTGGCCGGTGACGATCTGGACGCCCCGGCCCTGCTGGCGGCGGCACTGGCCTTGGCCAGCCACCGGGTGGTGGTCAAGCGCCCACGCAAGGCGCCCTGTATTGCCGGACCGGCCCCCAGTGCCGAGCTGAGTGGTCAGTCCAGTCGCTACGATATCTACGGCAAGAAAAAGCTCGAAGCCTGAGCCGCCGGGCTTGCTCAGGCTGCTTTGGGGGTTTTCGCTACCTGGCGAATGGACAGGCGGATTTCTGCGCTGAGTACCCGTCTGGCGGTGTTCTCGGCAATTTCCTCCAGTCCCGGCTGGTAGTGCAATCGTCCTTCGCTGTCCTTTTCCAGAACCTCCAGCGCCAGCAGCCGCTCGATAAATTGCCGGAACAGCGTCTTGTCAAAGAACTCCGGCGCGTTCAGGCCATGCAGAATTGACAGGCGCTGAGCCATGATCGAGCACAGGGCTTCCAGTTGCTCACCAGTCAGACTGCCGTTGTCATTATCCAGCAGCAGGGCGGCGGCCATGTAGAAGCGCTCGAGTATCTGCAGAATACTGCGGGCCAATAGCGTCAGTATCACGAACTCGCTGGAACTCAGGTCCGGCCGGCAAATTTCATCGCCTTCGCTGCGCAGCAGTCCCTGCTCGATCAGACCATCAATCCATTGGTTGATTACCTCCGGCAGGGCGGCTTCCTGCCATTGCAGAAACAGCTCGCCCTGCAGATAGGGATAAATGGCGATCACCAGTCGTTCGATCGAGCTGCGCGACATGCGCGCGTTGTTGAGAAACAGGCAGGCGATCAGTGCTGGAAGCGCCACCAGGTGCAGCACGTTGTTGCGGTAGTAGGTCATCAATACCGCTTGCGGCTCATCCAGAAACAGAATCTCACCCAGGGCGTCGGACTGGCGGCCGATCAACTGCATGGCTTCAACGTAGCGGATCAGTAGCTGACCATCCATATCTGGCAGGGTAACGCTGGGACTGTAGGGTACGCCTCTGAGCAGTCGCGCATAGGTGTCCAGTACGCGGCTCAGGGTCGCTTCATCCAGCGCCAGACGCCGGGTTGAAAGAATCACCAGGGCGACCAGATTGACCGGGTTGGCGTCGGCGGCGGCATTGATGGCATTGGCCAGACTACGGGCCAGTTGATTGGTGGCCTGGGGTAGCCAGGCCGGCTTGAAGTCGGCACCGTGATCCTGCTCGCGCCAGCCGGGTTGCTGCTGATCGAGAAAGGCGGCCAGGGAGACGGGCTCGCCAAAGTTGACAGCGACCTGGCCAAAACGCAGCTTGAGGGCCGACAGGACGCGGAAGATATCGAAGAAGGATTCCTTTTTCTTCGCCTGACCGCGCAGCTCACCCAGGTAGGTCTTGCCCTCCAGTACCCGTTCGTAACCGATGTACACAGGCACAAACAGAATCGGCCGACGTGAGGAGCGCAGGAAGCTGCGCAGGGTAATGGCCAGCATGCCGGTCTTCGGGTTCAAGGTGCGGCCGGTACGTGAGCGGCCACCCTCGATAAAGTACTCGGTCGGGAAGCCGCGGCTGAACAGGGTGTGCAGGTATTCGTTGAACACGGCGGTATAAAGCTGATTGCCCTTGAAGGTGCGGCGCATGAAAAAGGCCCCGCCACGGCGCAGGATACTGCCGACTACCGGCATATTCAGGTTGATGCCGGCGGCGATATGCGGTGGCGTCAGACTGTTCTGGAACAGGATGTAGGACAGCAGCAGGTAATCGATGTGGCTGCGGTGACAGGGCACATAGATGATCTCGTTACCCCGGGCTATCTGCTGCAGCCGGGCGATATGATTGATACGGATACCGTCGTACAGCTTGTTCCAGAACCAGGACAGTACGACCTCAAGAAAGCGAATGATGCTGTAGGTGAATTCGGCGGCGATCTCGTTGGCGTACTTTGCTGCCTCGCGCTTGGCCACCGCCTCATCAATGCCTCTGGCTTGGGCCTCGCGGCTGATTGCTTCGCGCACCAGTGGCGATTGCAGCATGCCCTTGAGCAGGGTGCGGCGGTGGGACAGATCCGGACCGACGACGGCGCCGCGCTGTTCACTGAAGTAGACCCGCATCAGGCGGTTGAGTTTACGCACATGGCGTTGATGCCCGAGGTCCTCATTGACCAGTTCCCGCAGCGACAGGCTGTCGCCAAAGCGTACGCGGATCTTGCGGCCGTGCAGCAGAATGGCCATCAGCTTGCGCAGTCGACCGCCGAGGGTCCAGTTGTAGGCGAACAGCAGTTTGATCGGTGAGGATTCGACATCCGGTGACTGCCCCCAGAAGACGCTGACCGGGACCAGCTGCACGTCGTCGCAAGCTTGCTCTTCCACCGCCGTCAGGGCCCGCAGCAGGCGCGGGGATTGTCCGCGTGGGTCGGGGCGGCCGGTCCAGGCCAGTTCGCGGCTGAGAAAGACATAGGCCTCTTTTTCATCCAGATCGGCGTGGCTGGCACGAACCGGGCGTGGCAGACCCGCCTTGACGCATTCGCGATCCAGGACCATGAGATCGGATAGCGAACGGTAGGGCAGAACATAGAGGACAGGTTTGTTGGCGTCGATCTGCAGATTGAACGCCGAGTTGGCGATGCTCTCGGAGCGTGCCCAGATAAACAGCAGGCGACGCAGCAGGCCGAAACGCAAACGGCCAAAAAAGGAAGAATAAACCGCTGTCATGGTGTCCTCTTGTGGGTCGAGTGCCCGCAGGTCTTGCCATCTCGGCGACTGCCGACGGCGAATAGCGATAGTAACACGCTGTTACAGCCCTGCTCTGCTGAGGGACGCAGTATATCCGCAGACTGCCCCTTGAAATGCGGGCTGGGGGTTCATATAGTCACTGCCCTGAGCGCTGATACATGCCTTGCTGTCGTTGTGGGACAGATCTGGGACGCTGCTTCGGCGTAACTCACCCCTGTGGTGATTGAACGCCTGCGTCCGGTTTTGGTCTATCCCCTGTTTGATACCAATTAGCTGTATCCTTGCGCATTGTTTTGCCCGCCCGCTGCGGTGCATCAGTTACTGGGGAATGTCGGAAGAGGCCATGATAAAGATAAACAGCCTGACCAAACGTTTTGGCGAGCATATCGCCGTAGACAACCTGTCCTTTGATGTCAGCCCGGGGGAGGTCCTCGGGTTTCTGGGCCCGAACGGGGCCGGCAAATCCACCACCATGAAGATGCTGACCGGCTTTTTGACACCGGACGGTGGCTCGGCCTCGATCTGCGGTTTCGATATCCAGACCCAGGCCCTCAAGGCCCAGCAGCAGATGGGGTATCTGCCCGAGGGTGCGCCTTGTTATGGCGATATGCGAGTCAAGGGTTTCCTTGAGTTCATTGCCGAAATCCGCGGTTTTTCCGGCGCCGAAAAACACCGTCGGGTCGCCAATGCGGCCGAGCAACTGGCCCTGAATGAAGTCATGGGGCAGGGCATCGAGACCCTGTCCAAGGGCTTCAAGCGCCGGGTTGGTCTGGCCCAGGCGATCCTGCATGATCCACGGGTGCTGATTCTCGACGAACCCACCGATGGTCTGGATCCGAACCAGAAACACCAGGTCCGTCAGCTGATTCAGCAACTGGCCTCGGGCAGCAACAAGATTGTGGTGATTTCTACCCACATCCTTGAGGAAGTCAGCGCGGTGTGTAGCCGAGCGGTGGTGATTGCCCGCGGCAAGTTACTGGCTGACGGTACACCGGATGAGCTTGAAGCCCGTTCGCGTTACCACCAGGCGGTGACCGTGGCACTGGAAAACGCAGTCGACAGTCAGGGACTGCTGGCGCTGCCAGGCGTACTGGAGGTCGAACAGCAGCGCGATGGCAAGCTGCTGACTGTGCTGGCCAAGCCAGGCTCGGTGATTTTTCCTTCCATCGGCGAATACGCCCAGGCACAGAACTGGCCGGTGCGCGAGCTGTCGGTCGAACGCGGCCGTCTGGATGAAGTCTTCCGCCGCATGACTGCGGAGGAGGCCGCATGAACAATCTCAAGGTGATTTTCAAGCGCGAACTGGGCAGCTACTTCTCTACGCCGCTGGCTTATATCTTTATCGTCATCTTTCTGGTGCTTTCAGCCGTATTCACCTTTTATCTGGGTGGTTTCTACGAGGGCGGCCAGGCTGACCTGAATGCCTTCTTCAACTTCCATCCCTGGCTCTATCTGTTCCTTGTGCCCGCTGTGGCCATGCGGCTCTGGGCCGAGGAGCGCAAATCCGGCACCATCGAACTGCTGATGACCCTGCCGGTGTCCCGTGCCGACATGGTGCTGGGCAAGTTCCTGGCAGCCTGGGTCTTTATCGGTCTGGCTCTGCTGCTGACCTTCCCGATCATCATTACAGTCAACTATTTGGGTTCGCCGGATAACGGTGCGATCTTTACTGGCTACCTGGGTAGCTGGTTGCTGGCCGGTGGTTATCTGGCCATTGGTTCGTGCATGTCCGCGCTGACCAAGAATCAGGTCATTGCCTTTATTGTCAGTGTGGTCGCCTGTTTCATCTTTATTGTCAGCGGCTTTTCACTCTTGCTGGATCTGTTCAGCGGATGGGCACCCCAGTGGTTGCTCGATGCCATTGCCTCACTCAGTTTCCTGATTCGCTTCGATGCCATCAGTAAAGGCGTTCTGGATCTGCGTGACCTGTTGTATTTCGTATCGTTGATGGCCGTGTGGTTGCTGGCTACGGCGATTGTCATCGACCTGAAAAAGGCCGATTGAGGCAAAGGAGTCGTATCGATGAAACGTATCATGTATTCAGGTACCGGCCTGCTGGTGCTGCTGCTGGCCTTCGTTGCCTTCAACATGTCGTCCAATGTGCTGTTGCCGGGCGCTCGTCTGGACCTGACCGAACAGAAGCTGTTCACGATTTCCGACGGTACCCGGGAAATCCTCACCGGGCTGGATGAGCCCATTACGCTGTATTTTTTCTTTTCCGACAGTGCCAGCAAGGACATGGTGATCCTGCGTAATTACGCACGCCGGGTTCAGGAGTTGCTCAAGGAGTATGAGCGCGTAGCCGATGGTAATCTGCGATTGCAGATCATCGATCCACAGCCTTTCTCCGAGGCGGAGGACCGTGCGGCCGAGTTTGGCCTACAGGATATTCCATTGCCGCAGAGCGGTGAGAAGCTCTATTTTGGCCTGGCCGGAACCAACGAGTTGGCCCAGCGCGAAATCATTCCGTTCTTTTCTCTGGAGCAGGAAGGCCTGCTGGAGTATGAACTGAGCCGCTTGATCAATACCCTGTCGCAGCCGGACAAGCCGCAGATCGGTCTGGTAAGCGGCTTGCCCATGGGCGGTGGCATGAACCCCATGACCGGCCAGAATTCCGCGCCCTGGGTACTGCTCGAGCAGATCAACCAGTTGTTTACCATTCAGAATCTGGAAAATGACTTTGACGTCGTGCCCGAGGATATCGATGCGCTGCTGTTGGTCCATCCCAAGGCGCTGACGGAGTCGGCACTCTATGCGGTTGATCAGTTTGTCCTGCGCGGTGGCAAGCTGCTGGCTTTTATTGACCCCATGGCCGAAGCCGACCAGAGCCAGGAGGCGATGATTGCCATGATGGCAGACGGCAAAGCCTCAGATCTTGGTCCGCTGTTGCAGGCCTGGGGCGTCGGCTATAACCCGGAAAAGGTTGTATTGGATGGTCGTCTGGGCATGTCCGTGAGCCGCGGTCAGGGCCAACTGCCGGCTCGGCATATCGGCTGGCTGGAAGCGGAAAAGGCCCAGTTCGATGCAGAGGATACCGTTACCGCACCGCTTAGCCTGATGACCATTGCCAGCGGTGGCGCCTTGATCCCACTTGAGGGCAGCCAGACGCGCTTTCTGCCTCTGATTTCCAGTACCAGCAACAGCATGCTGGTTGATAGCTCGCGCTTTATCGAGCTGCGTGATCCTGAGGTGCTGTTGGATATCTTCCAGCCGGATGATCAGGTTTACCATTTTGCTGCACGCCTCCAAGGTCCGGCTAACACCGCCTATCCCGATGGCTTTGAAGAGCTTACCGAGGGTCTCACGTCAGCGGACAGCATCAACGTGCTACTGGTGGCCGATACCGATATGCTGACCGATCGCATGTGGGTTCAGGTCCAGGACTTTTTTGGTCAACGGGTACCGCAACCTTGGGCAGACAATGGTGGTTTCGTGATCAATGCGCTGGACAATCTGTCAGGGTCGGAGGCGCTGATCAGTGTCCGTTCGCGTGGCGATTTCAGCCGGCCCTTTACTGTGGTTGAGCGCCTCCAGCGCGATGCCGAGCGGCGTTACCGTGCCAGCGAACAGCGTCTGCAGCGTGAGCTGGCGGAAACCGAACAGAAACTGGCGCAGATGCAGCAAAGCCAGGATCCGGCGCAACTGACTGATATCAGCCCAGAGCAGCAACAGACCATTCAGGCGTTTCTTGATCAGAAACTGGAAATTCGCAAGCAACTGCGTGATGTGCGCTTCCAGTTGAATGCCGATATCGAGCGCTTGGGAACTCAGTTGAAGCTCATCAACATCATTCTGGTTCCAGCCCTGCTGACGCTGGGTATTCTGGTCTGGTGGCTGGTGGGTCGTCTGCGCCGCCGGTCAGCCTGAGGGAGACATGAGTATGAAAGTAAAACTCCTTGCGGTAGTGGCAGTGGTGTCGATCCTGCTGGTGGTACTGGCCTTGCGCAGTATGGACAGCGGCCGGGTTGATGATCTGCAAAGTCGCCAACTGCTGTCTGAAGAGCAACTGGAGCTGGTTAATCGCCTGGAGCGGGTCAGTCTGGCTCGTGGTGAACAGCAGGTCGAGCTGGCGCGGGATGAGCAGGGTGTCTGGGGCGTGGTTAGTCAAAACCTGTTCCCGGCCCAGCAGGAACGTGTGGCGGCTTTGCTGCATGCCCTTCGTGGTGCCCGGGTACTGGAAGCTAAAACCGATAACCCGGCCTATCACGCGCGGCTCGGGCTTGATCCGGCTCAACCCGGTGAAACCAGTCTGCAAGTGAGTCTGCAGGCCGGGGATCAAAGTCTGGTGATTGACTATGGCAATCAGGTCGGCTCGGGCCAGCTTGTGCGGCTACAGAACGAGAATCAGGTATGGCTGATCAATCGGCCCTTTGGTATGACCCTGAACGACAACGAGTGGCTGGATCTGCAGGTGGCGCAATTGCCCATGGAGCAACTGGCGACAGCGCGCTGGGAACATGCCGACGGTGATGTGCTTGCGCTGGAAAAACCGGCCGAGGGTGATTACAACTTTCACCTGACTGATCTGGACGCGGAATTGCAGCAGGGTAACGAGCGTTGGATCAACAGCATGGTCTTGGCCCTGGTCAATCTGCGGGCCCAGGCTGTCAGCCTGCGCTCGGAGCTGGATTTGCAGGAGCCGATGCTGCGCATGCAGGTGCAAAGTTGGGACGGGGCCGAGCTGAAAGCCAGTCTCTATGAGATCAATGGCCGCTACTGGTTGTTGGTGGACGGCTTCGAGCAGCCTGAGGGCAGCGAGCTGGCCGCCAATGCCGATCAGCGCTGGGCGTTCCAGTTGGGGATCGGTCAGGTCGAGAGTATGAACAAGCGCCAGTCGGATATTATTCGCAGCACGGCTGACGAGGCTAACGCCGAATAAGCTCCGTGGCTGATTACTTGAGGCCCGCGGCGTAGTTTGCTGCGGGCTTTTTGTTTTCAGTGGTTGCGATTTCTTTGGGTTGTCGTCGAGATAGGTGCGAGGAGGCAGATTGCCCCATGAGTTTGGGTGTTGTCCGCCTGGCAAATTTAAAATGGGATGGATCGTTTAACCCAGCTGCTGATAGACCCATTTCATAAATTCACCGGGTGGCAGTGCGCCGGCGACGCGGGTCACTTCCGCGCCCTGGCGCAGGACCATCAGGGTGGGAATACTGCGAATGCCAAAGCGGGCGGCCAGCGCCTGCTCTTCTTCGGTATTGATCTTCAGAAACTGGGCTTTCGGGCCAGCCGCCGCCGCGGCCTTTTCGAAGGTCGGAGCAAACTGCAGGCAGGGGCCGCACCAGGGTGCCCAGAAATCCAGGATCAGCGGTAGGTCGGCGCTGGCATGGGCGTTGAACGCACTGCTGTTGACGGGGATGGGCAGGTTGCTCAGTAGTGGTTGCTTGCAGGCACCACAGTTTGGCGCCTCGCCAAGGCGTTGTTCATCGATGCGGTTCTTGCGGTGGCAGTGGGCGCAGGCAATGATCATAAGCAGACTCTCGCTCAAAACGGTTCACAGTGGGGGTTCAGGGCTTGATGGCCCAGAGAAATTCGCTTTCGCCCTCGGCATTTACCTTCATCCAGCGGTCAGGGTTGTCTTCTCCATCGTCCTCGGACCAACCACCAACCGAACAGCGCACTTCTTCGCCCAGTCCAGCCTGTATGGCGCGGGCGCAGTCCAGATCAGTCTCCCAGGGTGTGCGGTCACTGTCGAACCAGACACTGGCCCATTTGCCGGCGGCCTTGCGGACCAGCATAAGGGGTACGCTGGTATCGTCCATGCGCAGCTTGCCGCGCCGCGTCAGGCCCTGCCAGGCGCCCAGTTCAATCGGGCCGAAGGCGTTACCCAGCCAGTCGCACAGACTGTCGAGATGTTCTTCTCGCAGGTAGATCTCAATATCAGGTTGGCGCACGTCTAATCCTCTTCAGTGCGTTGCAGGAGAACCATGCGCATGGCTACCTCGAGTCCACTCAGGCCCTGTTCAAGCAGGGCCTGTTGGCGCTCGGGACGGCTGCGAAAGCCATGCGGGGTCATGCCGATCAGGTTGCCCAGATCCGTGGATGTCAGATCCAGAGCATAGCGCAGGGTGCTGTCGCTGACGACATGCAGTCCGGCGGGCAGGGCCTTGATCAGTTCCGGGGTGGGGTGAATGCTGTCATAGAGTGCCGCCCTGAGACTCAACAGATGGTCGGCATGTGGGCCAACCAGCAGCAACTGGCCGCCCGACTTGAGGCTGCGCAGGCATTCCTCCCAAGACCAGGGACTGAACACACAGAGGGCGGCGTCCAGGCTGGCATCGGCGACCGGCAGGCGCGCACTGGAGCCAACCAGCCACTGGATGTCGCGGCTGCGTCGGGCTGCCTTGTGGATCGCGTCCTTGCTGATGTCCAGTCCGCCAAGACTGGAGCCGCTCAGGGCGTTGGCCAGACGGGCGGTGTAATAACCTTCGCCACAGCCCATATCCAGCAGGCTGGCCGGTGAGCCGGCGGCCAGCAGGCGGTTGATCTCGTCGCTGACCGGCTGATAGTGACCGGCATCCAGAAAGGCCTGGCGGCAGGCCAGCATTGTGGGGGTGTCGCCAGGTTGGCGGCTGTTCTTGTGCTGGACCAGCAGCAGGTTCAGATAGCCCTGGCGGGCCTGGTCATAGCTGTGGCCATTACTGCAACACCAGCGCGATCCCTGCGCTGTGAGTGTGGCCTGACAATGCGGGCAGGTAAGCTCAAGCATCAGGTCAGCAGCCGCTCCAGCGTGGCTTCATACACATCCGTCAGGGTGTCCAGATCAGCCGCGCTGATATGTTCATTGAGTTGATGGATGGTGGCATTGACGGGTCCCAGCTCGACCACCTGGGTGCCCATGGTGGCGATAAAGCGGCCATCAGAGGTGCCGCCGCTGGTGGACGCCTGGGTTTTCCGTCCGGTGACCTGCTGAATGGCGGCACTGACCCCGTCCAGCAGAGCGCCGGGCTCGGTCAGAAACGGCAGGCCGGACAGGGTCCAGTCCAGCTCATAATCAAGACCATGCTGATCAAGGATATCGCGCACCCGTAACTGCAGACTGTCGACCGTCGATTCAGTGGAAAATCGGAAGTTGATCAGGGCCACCAGGTCGCCGGGGATCACATTGGTGGCGCCGGTGCCGGCATTGATATTGGAAATCTGGAAACTGGTAGGCGGGAAGAAGTCGTTGCCCATATCCCAGGTTTCCGCGGTCAAGGCCGCCAGTGCCGGCGCGGCCAGATGGATCGGATTACGGGCCAGGTGCGGATAGGCCACGTGGCCCTGTTTGCCCTTGATGGTCAGGCGCGCATTCAGTGAGCCACGACGGCCATTCTTGACTACGTCGCCAAGCAGTTCGGTACTCGAGGGTTCACCGACGATACACCAGTCGACCTGCTCTTCACGCGCCACCAGCGTCTCGACTACTTTGACGGTGCCCTCGGTGGCCGGGCCTTCTTCATCACTGGTGATGAGAAAGGCAATGGAGCCACGGTGATCAGGGAAGGCGGCGACAAAGCGTTCGACGGCAACAACCATGGCCGCCAGACTGCCCTTCATGTCTGCTGCGCCGCGACCATAGAGCATGCCGTCGCGGATAACCGGCTCGAAGGGCGGTTGATCCCAGCGTTCGGACGGGCCAGTCGGAACCACATCGGTGTGGCCAGCAAAACACAGTACCGGGCTATCGACACCGCGCCGTGCCCAGAGATTGTCTACCTCGCCAAAGCGCATGGTCTCCAGGCGGAAACCACAGGCGGCCAGGCGCTCACCCATCAACGCCTGACATCCTGCATCGTAGGGGGTGGTGGAGTTGCGGCTGATCAGCTCGCAGGCAAGGGTCAGGGTAGGGGAGAGCTCGGTCATGGCGGGTTTCACTGGCAGCTGAAAGTCCCGTGCATGATAGCAGAATCAGCGCTCTGCGCCCTGACTGATCTGCGGCCTTACTGCGGCCAGCGTGCCTTGCGCCAGGCGCGGCGCTGTTTCTTGTCGAGAAAGGTCCAGGCCAGCAGGCGACTGCTTTTTTGCCCCTGTGCCATGGGCATGACGCGAATATCTCGGGCGCCCACTGCCTTCAGTTGGGCTTGCAGATCCTTTACCAGGCTGGCCTTGGAAACCAGCGCACTGAACCAGAAAACCTGAGAGGCATGCAGTGCGCTCTGATTGATCAGCCGGCCAAGAAAACCGGCTTCGCCACCGGCGCAGATCAGCTCACTGCTCTGGCCACCGAAGTTGAGCCGGGTTTCAGGTTCGCCGTCGCTGGCCTTGTTCAGGTTGTTCCATTTGCGTTGGGTAGCGGCATTGGCCTCACCCTTGTTTGCATGGAAGGGCGGGTTGCACAGGCTGAAATCGAAGCGTTCATCACTGCCGATAATGCCGCTGAAGAGTTGCTGCGCATCGGGCTGCAGGCGCAGTTCAATCAGGGCCTGCAGTTTGGGGTTGGCTTCCAGCGTGGCGCTGGCATTCGCCAGTGCCGTCTGGTCAATATCGCTGCCAACAAAGCGCCAGCCATAGGCACTCTGGCCTATCAGCGGATAAATCAGGTTGGCGCCGGTGCCAATGTCCAGGCCAACCAGGCCTGGGCCTTCAGGAATGTGGCCGTCATGGCTTTCGCCGAGCAGGTCAGCCAGAGTATGAACCAGGTCAGCGCGTCCGGGCACCGGCGGGCACAGGTAGCCCTCGGGAATATCCCACTGTTGTACACCGTAGTGCAGTTGCAACAGCGCGCGATTGAGCTCTTTGACCGCCACCGGATCAGCAAAGTCCAGGGTCTTGTCCCCTGTCGGACTGCGCACTATCAGTGCCTTGAGGGCCGGGTTGGCAGCGGCGAGGGCGCCCAGGTTGTAGTGCCCCTGATGCGTGTTACGTGGGTGAAAGGCCATCAGGGTTTGACTCCGACATAGACGGTATTGGTGGATTGGCTGTTCTGGAACGGATTGAAAAATGGGACGACATGGGCTTCGCAGGCGCTGAACAAGTCATTCATCACGGCCATAAATTCGGCGTCCGGCGGATCCTGTGACCATAGAGCAAAGACGCCACCCTGACGCAGTTGCCGGCACATCAAGGCCAAGTTGTGGCGAGTATAGAAACTGGCATTGGAGGCGTGAAGCAGGGCGCGGGGTGAGTGATCGATGTCCAGCAGGATGGCATCGAACTGCCGCCCCGGCTGCTCGGGATCAAAGCCACCGCCATCCTCGATGGCCAGGTCAAAAAAGCTGCCAAGCACGTAGCGATTGCGTGGGTCGGCATTGAGAATCTTGCCGAGAGGGACTTTCTCGTCCTGATGCCATTGAATCACGGTGTCCAGATAATCGATGATCAGCAGCGCACTGACGCGTTGATCTTCCAGGGCGGCTACGGCGGTATAGCCCAGTCCCAGACCGCCGACCACGACGCTTAACTGATCACCTGACACCGCGGCGAGTCCCAGCCTGCTCAGGGCTGTTTCGGCCTCGGGGAACATGCTCGACATGAGGAATTCCTCGCCCAGCTTGACCTCGTAGATGTCACGATCACCCAGAGCCGGAATGCGTCGACGCCGCAGGGATATCTCACCGATTGCCGAGGGCTGGATATCGATTTCTTCAAACAGGCGGTTCATGGTGCTTCCTTGGGCAATGGCCGAGGTATGGTAACACTTATGCAGGTGTTGATTAGCTTGGGTATACTCGCGCCATTTCAAGTACAGGACAGATCGGCTGATGAGTACTGACGATCCACGTTTTGGTGGTATTGCCCGACTCTATGGTGTTGAGGCGTTGGCCCGTTTGCAGGCCAGTCATGTTGCCGTGATCGGTATCGGCGGGGTGGGCAGTTGGGTGGCAGAAGCACTGGGGCGCACGGGTATCGGGCGCATCAGCCTGATCGACATGGACGAGATCTGTGTCACCAATACCAACCGGCAGTTACCAGCGATGACCGGACAGATTGGCCGCAGCAAGGTTGAGGCCATGGCCGAACGCCTGCGCGCGATCAACCCGACCTGTGAGGTGAATGCACTGGTGGACTTTGTTACCCCCAGCAATCTGGAGACCTACATCACCTCCGAGCTGGATTGCGTGGTTGACTGTATCGACAGTGTGGCGTCCAAGGTGGCGCTGATTGCCTGGTGTCGGCGGCGCCGAATCCCGGTCATTACCACGGGTGGGGCAGGAGGGCAGATTGATCCGACCAAGGTCACCGTCGCCGACCTGTCAAAGACGGTCAACGATCCGCTGGCCGCCAAGGCGCGGTCCATGTTACGCCGTGATCACAATTTCCCCCGCGCTGACAGCAAACGCAGCTTCGGTGTGCCCTGTGTCTACTCCACCGAACAACTGCGTTACCCGAAGCCGGATGGCACTGTCTGCCAGCAGAAGGCTTTTGTCGGTGAGGGCGTTAAACTCGACTGCGCTGGCGGCTTCGGCTCGGTCACCATGGTCACGGCGACCTTCGGGATGGTGGCGGCTGCGCAGGCGGTGCAACGCTTGCTGCGCTAGCCCTTAAAGCGGGCTAGCTGCGCAGGCGGGCTTGAAGCTTAAAGCTTAAAGCTGGAAGCCGTTTATCCTGGTAAGTGGCTGTTTTGCGTGGCACGGATGTAACACGGAAAAAAGCCAGCCCACCCAGATCATGATCTTCCAGTCTCCAGTCTCCAGCGCCACTTGAAACGAAAAAGGCCCGAACCGATCACTGGCACGGGCCTCTCACCGAGCTGCTTCAAGCTTATAGCTTGCCGCTTACAGCTCCCACAACTGATCGCCGGAGGCGATTAGTTGTGGGCGTGCAACATATCGTTCAACTGGATCGCGCTCTTGTTGGTCTTGCATTCGATGGCGCCGGTCTGTGAGTTGCGGCGGAACAGCAGGTCGGTCTGGTTGGCCAGATCGCGGGCCTTGACGATTTCCACCAGATTGTCCGCTTCATCCAGCAGTGCCACCTTGATACCGGCGGTAATGTACAAGCCGGCTTCTACGGTGCAGCGATCACCGAGCGGAATGCCGATACCGGCATTGGCGCCGATCAGGCAACCTTCACCCACGGCAATAACAATGTTGCCACCGCCGGACAGAGTGCCCATGGTCGAGCAGCCGCCACCCAGGTCCGAGCCCTTGCCGACGAATACCCCGGCGGAAATACGCCCTTCAACCATGCTGGTGCCGGCAGTGCCAGCGTTGAAGTTGATAAAGCCTTCATGCATGACCGTGGTGCCTTCACCAACATAGGCACCCAGGCGCACCCGGGCGGTATCGGCAATACGCACGCCGGACGGCACGATGTAATCGGTCATGTTCGGGAACTTGTCGACGCCATGTACCGTCAGGCATTCACCCTGCAGGCGGGCAGCCAGTTGGCGCTGGGGCAGTTCGTTGATGTCGATGGCGCCCTGGTTGGTCCAGGCGACGTTCGGCAGCAGCGGGAAGATGCCGGCCAGTATCACGCCGTGGGGCTTGACCAGACGATGCGACAGCAGGTGCAGCTTGAGGTAGGCCTCCGGCGTCGATACCGGGGCTTCATCGCTGGCCAGAATGGTCGCCACCAGCGGTCGATTGCTGCTCTCGAACTGGCTGACCAGCGCGCCAAGCTCGGCAAAGCCGGCGGCGCTGAGGGCCTTGCCCAGAGCGGGGCACTGACTGGTGCTCAAGCTGATGGCCTGATTGCCACCGCTGTAGCCAAGCTGCTCGGTCACCACCTTGACCAGGGTATTATCGGGGCGCAACAGGGGCTGGGGATAGAACACCTCCAGCCAATCGCCTGCACTGTTCTGGGTACCGATGCCGAAGGCCAAGCTGAAATAGTCACTCATGGGCAATTCCTTGGATGCAATGCTGTCAGTTGAAGGCAGCGGCGTAGAGCTCGGGTTTGAAACCCACCAGCCGCTGTGAACCGGTGTCCAGCACCGGTCGTTTGATCATCGAGGGGTTGGCCAGCATCAGCGCTATAGCCTTATCCAGATCGATATCCTGCTTGTCCGCGTCATCCAGCTTGCGGAAGGTGGTGCCCTGACGGTTTAGCAGGGTTTCCCAGCCGAGTTCAGTGCACCAGCTGCGCAGGCGCTCGGCGTCCACGCCGTCTTTCTTGTAGTCGTGGAAGTGGTAGTCCAGACCCTGCTGCTCCAGCCAGGTGCGGGCTTTTTTCATGGTGTCGCAGGCTTTGATGCCATACAGCGTGGTCATAGGTTACAGACTCCCGATAAAGCGGCGAATGCGCTGGGCGGCCTCTATGCAGTCCTCAAGGGGGGCAACCAGCGCCATGCGGATTCGACCGGCGCCGGGATTATACCCATCAACCTCGCGTGACAGGAAACTGCCGGGTACCACCGCAACATTTTCTTCGGCCAGCAACCGACGGGTAAAGAGCTGGTCATCAATCGGCGTGCGCGGCCACAGATAAAAGCCGGCGTCCGGGCGCTGCACATCCATCACCTCACCGAGAATTGCCAGCACCGCATCAAACTTGGCCTGGTATTGCGCGCGGTTGTCCTCGACGTGGCTCTCGTCCTGCCAGGCGGCCAGACTGGCGTACTGGGTCTGGATCGGCATGGCGCAGCCGTGGTAGGTCCGGTAGGTCAGGAAGGGCGCCAGCAAGGCCGCATCACCGGCGACAAAGCCGGAGCGCAAACCGGGCAGGTTGGAGCGCTTGGACAGACTGTGAAAGACCACGCAGCGCTGGTAGTCACGCCGGCCCATGGCGGCACAGGCCTGCAGCAGACCATAGGGCGCCTGACCCTGGGGAGCATGGATTTCGCTGTAGCATTCATCCGAGGCGACAATAAAGTCGTATTGGTCGGCCAGTCTGATCAGCTGCTGCAGGGTCTCCAGCGGCATGACGGCGCCAGTCGGGTTGCCCGGGGTGCAGATAAACAGCAACTGGCAGCGCTGCCAGACCTCAGTGGGTACCTGGGCGAAGTCCGGGATAAAACCATTGCTGGCATCGCAGGCCAGATAGTAGGGCTCTACGCCAGCCAGAAACGCTGCGCCTTCATAGATCTGATAAAAGGGATTGGGGCTGACCACCAGGCCCTCGGGATCAGCACTGACCATGGCCTGGGTAAAGGCAAACAGGGCTTCACGGGTACCGTTGACCGGGATCACCTGGGTAGCCGGGTCAATGCCCCCGTCGCCCAGCTCGAAACGCTGTTCCAACCAGCGGGCAATACCTTCGCGCAGTGCCGGGATGCCGAGTGTGGTCGGGTACACGGCGGCCTGATCCAGATGCTTGGCCAGGGTCTCCAGGACAAAGGGCGGTGACGGGTGTTTGGGTTCGCCTATCGACAGCGAGATCGGGCGCAGGGCGGGGTTGGCCTGGGTGTCGGCGAGGAGCGCCCGCAGCTTTTCAAAGGGATAGGGCTGCAGACGGTGCAGGTCTTTGTTCATGCGCTTCGGATCCTCAGATCACTATCTGTTTGGGCAGGGTGGTGTCCGACTGCTGGGCGCTGTTGCCCAGAGTCTCGATGATGGTCTGCTGCAGGCGCAGGCACAGGTCCGGATCGGACAGCGCCTGATTCTTGCCATCGGTCAACACGAAGACGTCGTCAACCCGTTCGCCAAGGGTAACGATCTTGGCATTCTGCACGCTGATATCGAAGTCCAGCAGAATGCGCCCCATGCGGGCCAGCAGGCCGGGACGGTCCGGCGCGCTGAGTTCAAGAATGGTGTGCTGGCCATCCGGTGCGTTGAAGATGTTGACCTCCGGCGCGAAGGAGAAGTGCTTCAACTGGCGCGGTACACGGCGCTGGATGATGGCCGGGTAGGCGTCCGGATCGTGCAGGGCCTCGACCAGGTTCTGCTTGATCTGGCGGATGCGCTCGGGGTTGTCACCAATCGAGCTGCCATCGGCATCCAGCACAATATAGGTATCCAGACTGAAGCGGTTGGTCGAGGTAATGATGCGCGCATCCTGAATGCTCAGATTGAGCTGGTCCATGGCCGCCACCGTTACCGCGAACAGGTCATGCTGTTCCGGGGTATAGATGAAGATCTGGGTAGCTCCCTCGAATTCGCGCTGGGCGGTTTCCTTGATCAACACCAGTGGGCCGTCGCGGTCCGGATGCTGGACAATGGCTTCGGTGTGCCAGGCCACGTCGCTGGCGGTATGGCGCAGGAAATAGTCCTCACCAAGCTGCTCCCAGAGCGCTTCGGCATCCTCTTCTTCCATACCGCTGCGCACCAGAATATCCAGCGCTGCATGTTGGGTCTGACGCACCTGCTCTTCGCGATCCGGGGGATTTTCCAGGCCACGTCGCAGGGCGCGCTTGGTCTCGGTATAGAGCTGGCGCAGCAGTGACGCGCGCCAGGAGTTCCACAGGGTCGGGTTGGTCGCGTTGATGTCGGCAATGGTCAGCACATAGAGGTAGTCGAGTCTGACCTGATTACCCATCAGCACGGCAAAGTCGTGGATCACCTGCGGGTCGGAAATGTCCTTGCGCTGGGCGGTCGTCGACATCAGCAGATGGCTTTCCACCAGCCAGCTGACCAGATGCGAGTCCCAGGCGGGGAGATGATGCCGCTGACAGAAGTCCATGGCATCCACGGCGCCGAGCTCGGAATGATCGCCACCACGTCCCTTGGCAATGTCGTGATAAAGCCCGGCCATGTAAAGCAGATCCGGTTTCGGCAGGCGACAGAAGATACGCCAGGCCAGGGGGTACTTTTCCTGATAATCCGGGCGCCCGAGTTTGCGCAGGTGTTTGATCAGATTCAGCGTGTGCGCATCAACGGTATAGATATGGAACAGGTCATGCTGCATCTGCCCGACAATCTTGCCGAACTCGGGCAGGTAACGACCCAGAATGCCGTAGCGGTTCATCCGCCGCAGATTGCGGTGCACGCCTTCCTTGCAGCGGAACAGCTCGACGAACAGGCTGGTGTTGCGGATATCGGCGCGGAACGCATCGTCGATCAGATGCCGGTGGTCGCGTAGCAGGCGAATGCTGTCGGCGCGCACGCCCCGGATCTCGGGGTGCTGGGCCATCAGCAAAAAGATTTCCAGCAGGGCAAAAGGCGCGCGCTTGAAGACCTGCGGGTGGGTTACCTCGATATAGTGATTGCGCACCTGGAAGCGCGCATTCAGCGGCTCGATCTCGGCGCTTTCGGCATCGCGCAGGAGGATTTCCTCGAAATGCTGCATCAGTAGATCGTTCAGTTCGGACAGCGACATGACCACCCGGTAGTACTTCTGCATGAAGCGCTCGACCGCCAGTTTACTGTCGTTGTCTTCATACCCCATCATGCTCGCTATGGTGCGCTGGTGATCAAACAGCAGGCGGTCCTCGGCGCGGCCAGCAAGGATATGCAGGGCAAAACGCACCTGCCATAGAAAGGCGCGACCCGAAGCCAGGATGTTGTATTCGGCTTCGTTGAGAAAACCGCGCTCGACCAGCTCGCGCAAGTCGTTGGTACCGAAATGCCGCAGTGCAACCCAGCCAATGGTCTGGATGTCGCGCAGGCCGCCGGGGGAGCTTTTGACGTTGGGCTCCAGGTTGTATTCGGTGTCGTTGAACTTGGCGTGGCGTTGCTGCTGTTCGGCACGCTTGGCACGGAAAAATTCGTCATCGGACCACATGACACTGGCGTTGATGCTGTCGACCATGGCGCTGCGCAGCGCCTCGTCGCCGCACAGGGTGCGCGACTCCATCAGGTTGGTGATCACGGTGATATCGGCGCGCGCCTCATCCTGGCACTCGCTGACCGAGCGGACGCTCTGGCCGACTTCG
Organism: Halopseudomonas sp. 4NH20-0008; assembly: GCF_057548395.1. NCBI lineage: Bacteria > Pseudomonadati > Pseudomonadota > Gammaproteobacteria > Pseudomonadales > Pseudomonadaceae > Halopseudomonas > Halopseudomonas sp. 4NH20-0008. The sequence continues at coordinate 112,823 of NZ_BAAJMD010000007.1, read as the reverse complement.
AGGCCAATATCCCACAGCAGCATAAGGAACTGTTCGATGGCTGCGTTGTGGCGCTCGGCCTCGGCGTCGCGCAGCAGGATCAGCAGGTCGATATCCGAATGCGGATGCAACTCCCCGCGCCCGTAGCCGCCCACCGCCAGCAGGGCAATGTCGTCGGCCTTGGTCCCGGCTTGCAGAGCCCAGGCCTGCAGCAGGATCTGGTCGGTAAACCAGGCGCGTTCATGGATCAGTCGGTGGATATCGCGTCCGCCTTCAAAGCGCCCGCGCAGCACGTTGTCGGCCTGGCGAATGGCTTTCTTGAAGGCGGCAACCGGGCTGCTTTTCAGCGCCAGCTCGGCCTTGAACTGACCCAGATCGAAGAGTTCGTTATCCACAAAAGCATCCAGACAGGGATTAATGGAAGTTTTCTTCCTGGCGGCGGGTCAGGACCTCATAGCCGTCAGCCGTGACCAGAATGGTGTGTTCCCACTGTGCCGAGAGTTTGCGATCCTTGGTGATGGCGGTCCAGCCGTCACCCAGCAGACGGGTTTCGGCACGACCCTGGTTGATCATCGGCTCAATGGTGAAGGTCATGCCTTCCTTCAGCTCCATGCCGGTGCCGGCACGGCCATAATGCAGAATCTGCGGTTCCTCGTGGAATACCTTGCCGATGCCATGGCCACAGTATTCGCGTACCACGCTGTAATGGTTGGCATGGGCATGATCCTGAATGACCTGGCCAATGTCGCCCAGGCGTGCACCGGGACGGACCACTTCAATACCCTTGTACATGCATTCCTGGGTAATTCGTGCCAGGCGCTGGGCCCAGTCTGGTACCGTGCCAACCATGAACATTTTGCTGGTGTCGCCGTGGTAGCCATCCTTGATCACGGTGACGTCGATATTCAGGCAGTCGCCGCTCTTCAGTGGCTTTTCGTTGGGTATGCCGTGACAGACCACATGATTCAGCGAGGTACAGATCGACTTGGGGAAGCCCGGCCGGCCGGGCACAGCACCATAGTTCAAGGGCGCTGGAATGGCTTTCTGAACGTTGACTATATAGTCGTGGCAAATCTGGTTGATCTCATCCGTGGTGACACCGGGCCTGACGTGCTCGCCGATCATTTCCAGTACCTCGGCGGCCAGGCGGCCGGCAATGCGCATGCCAGCAATGTCTTCCGGGGTTTTGATGGTCACGGTCATCAGAGTGCTCTCTTGGTTGTGCGGGCTCGGACTGTGTTGGCTGAGGCCGACTTTGGCAATAAAAAGAGCGCTATCTTAGCAGACATGCGGCGGGCTGTTGAGCGCGGCATGAACGTCGCCGCCCGGCAGTTGCGACTTTATTCGTTTCCCTTTGTGTGGTATAAAGCGCCGCGCCTGAAAGAACATCGGTCAGCTGACCACAGGTGAACACTGAAACCGCACACGTATCGACACGGTGTCCTGGGTGCCCTTCGGGGTTGGACATTGGGATGCGTGGAGGCTCAACCCAATACAATTTGGAGCTGTCATGACTCAAGTATCAATGCGCGATATGCTGAAGGCCGGTGCGCACTTCGGCCACCAGACCCGTTACTGGAACCCGAAAATGGGCAAGTTCATTTTCGGCGCTCGCAACAAGATTCACATCATCAACCTCGAAAAAACCATGCCCATGTTCCATGATGCCCTGAGCTTCGTGGAAAAGCTGGCCTCCGGCAAGAACAAGCTGCTGTTTGTTGGTACCAAGCGTGCCGCCAGCAAGATCATTGCCGAAGAAGCCACTCGCGCTGGCATGCCTTATGTTGATCACCGCTGGTTGGGCGGCATGCTCACCAACTACAAGACCATCCGTCAGTCGATCAAGCGTCTGCGTGACCTGGAAGTTCAAGCCCAGGACGGTACCTTTACCAAGCTGACCAAGAAAGAAGCGCTGATGCGTACCCGTGATCTGGAGAAACTGGATCGCAGCCTGGGCGGCATCAAGGATATGGGCGGTCTGCCTGATGCGCTGTTCGTTATCGACGTTGAGCACGAGCGCATTGCTATCACTGAAGCCAACAAGCTGGGTATCCCGGTTATCGGCATCGTTGATACCAACAGCAGCCCAGAAGGCGTTGACTTTGTTATCCCCGGTAACGATGACGCGATCCGCGCCATCAAACTGTACGCAGCAGCCATGGCTGACGCTGTCCTGAGTGGCAAGAACAACGGTGGTGTCGACGAGTTCGTCGAAGAAGCACCGGCTGCTGAGGCTTCAGAAGGCTAAGGCTTTCTTTGCTCTGTTTTCTGCCGTATTGAAAAGGGGGCTATGCCCCCTTTTTGCAATATCTTGAACGCAACATGATCTGGCTGACCGATCGAGCTATCGGCCAGTCCTACATCAAGCAAGTTAGAGGAACCATTCATGACACAGATTACTGCTGCCCTGGTAAAAGAACTGCGTGAGCGTACCGGCCAAGGCATGATGGATTGCAAAAAGGCCCTCGAAGCGGCCGGCGGCGACATCGAAAAAGCCATTGACGACATGCGTTCAGCTGGTGCCATCAAGGCCGCCAAGAAAGCTGGCAACATTGCCGCTGAAGGTTCGATCGCGGTCAAGGTTGCCGCTGATGGCAAGTCTGCGATCATCATGGAAGTCAACTCCCAGACTGACTTCCTGGCTCTGCAGGATGACTTCAAGGGTTTTGTCAGCGATAGTCTGGAAAAAGCCTTTGCTGCTGGTTACAGCGATGCCGCGCCGCTGATCGCGGATCAGGAGCCGGCCCGTGAGGCGCTGGTTGCCAAGTGTGGCGAGAACGTCAATATTCGCCGCCTGACCCGTGTTGAAGGCGATGTAGTCAGTGCCTACCTGCATGGTCACCGCATTGGTGTGCTGGTAACCCTCAAGGGTGGCAATGCCGAGCTGGCCAAGGATGTTGCCATGCACGTTGCTGCCAGCAACCCGCAGTTCCTCGATGCTTCCCAGGTGTCTGAAGACGCCATCGCCAAGGAAAAGGAAATCTTCCTGGCGCTGAATGCCGACAAGATCGCCGGCAAGCCGGAAAATATTGTCGAGAACATGGTCAAGGGTCGCATCAACAAGTTCCTGTCCGAAGCCAGTCTGGTTGAGCAGGCCTTCATCAAGGACCCTGAAGTCAAGGTCGGTGATCTGGCCAAGAAGGCCGGTGCCGAGATCTTGTCCTTTGTCCGTTTTGAAGTGGGTGAAGGTATCGAGAAGGTCGAGTCTGACTTCGCTGCCGAGGTAGCCGCTCAGGTTGCCGCATCCAAGCAGTAATATGCGCACTGACCGGCGCATCACAGGCTATCCTAGGGGTAGTCTGTAGCAGGTTGAATACAGAGGCTTCCCGCGCAGGCGTGAAGCCTCTTTTTTAAGAAACACTGAACAAGTGGCCACCAGCAAGGTCTGGTTGTAACTCGTTCATTGTTTTGCCCTTTCCCGCAGGAGAATGCATATGGCCCAGGTACCCGGTAGCCGTCAGCCGAAATACAAGCGAATTCTACTCAAGCTCAGCGGAGAGGCCCTGATGGGCACTGAGGGCTTCGGTATTGACCCCAAGGTGCTGGACCGTATGTCCCTGGAGATAGGCCAGTTGATCGGCATCGGGGTGCAGGTTGGTCTGGTCATTGGCGGTGGCAATCTGTTCCGTGGTGCGGCACTGCATGCCGCCGGCATGGATCGGGTGACCGGAGATCATATGGGTATGCTGGCCACCGTGATGAACGCCCTCGCCATGCGTGATTCGCTGGAGCGCTCGAACATCCAGACCCGCGTCATGTCTGCCATCACCATGGAAGGCGTGACAGAGCATTACGATCGTCGCAAAGCCATGCGCTACCTTGGCAGCGGTGACGTGGTAATATTCTCGGCCGGAACCGGCAACCCCTTCTTTACCACCGATACTGCCGCCTGTTTGCGCGGGATTGAAGTGGACGCCGACCTGGTGCTGAAAGCCACCAAGGTCGACGGGGTATATAATGCCGACCCAATGAAGGACCCGAATGCCGAGCGTTTTGACAGCCTGACCTATGATCAGGTGCTCGACCTCAAGTTGGGGGTGATGGATCTGACGGCAATTTGCCTGATCCGCGACCACCAGATGCCTTTACGGGTATTTAACATGAACAAACCCGGTGCGCTGCTGAATGCGGTTGTGGGCAGTGCCGAGGGCACACTGATCGAGGGTTGATAATGATCAACGAAATCAAGAAAGACGCGCAAGAACGCATGAAAAAATCGGTAGAGTCTCTGGGCCATGCCTTTGCCAAGATTCGCACCGGGCGCGCGCACCCGAGCATCCTCGACAGCGTCATGGTCTCTTACTATGGCTCTGATACCCCGTTGCGCCAGGTCGCCAACGTCATCGTTGAAGACTCCCGTACCCTGGCCCTTAGCGTGTTTGACAAGGGCATGATCCAGGCCGTTGAAAAGGCCATCATGACCTCTGATCTGGGCTTGAATCCGGCGACTTCGGGTACCACTATTCGTGTGCCGATGCCGGCGCTAACCGAAGAAACGCGCAAGGGTTACACCAAACAGGCGCGCGCCGAGGCGGAAAATGCCCGTGTAGCGGTACGCAACATCCGTCGTGATGCCCTCAGTCAGCTCAAGGATCTGCAGAAAGACAAGGAAATCAGCGAGGATGACGAGCGCCGGGCAGCGGATGAGGTACAAAAGCTCACCGACAAGTTCATTGCCGAGATCGACAAGTCGCTGGAAAGCAAAGAAACGGATCTGATGGCCATCTGATGGTCGACGGCCTTTTCCTGTCCTGTGAATGAGCGGACGACTGTCATGCCGGTACGCACTCTTCCTCGTCATGTTGCCATCATCATGGATGGTAACAACCGCTGGGCCCGCAAACGCCTGATGCCGGGTGTGGCGGGCCACAAGGCGGGTGTGGATGCGGTCAAGGCGATGATCGAGGTGTGCGCTGAAGAAGGCGTTGAAGTGCTCACCCTGTTTGCCTTCTCCAGTGAAAACTGGCGTCGCCCCGAGGATGAAGTAGGAGCCTTGATGGACCTGTTTCTCGGGGCTCTTCGCCGTGAAGTACGACGTCTGCATGAAAACGATATTCGCCTGTGTATCATTGGTGATCGCAGTCGTTTTTCGTCCGAACTGCAGCGGGCCATGGCTGATGCTGAACAATTGACCCGCGATTGCAAGCGGCTGACACTGGTGGTTGCCGCCAATTACGGTGGTCAATGGGATATTGCCCAGGCTACCCGCAAGTTGGCTGAGCAGGTGGCTACCGGGCAGCTGAAGCCCGAGCAGGTCAACGAGCAATGCATCGAGTCTTGCCTGAGCACGGCCCATTGGCCCAGCCCCGATCTGTGTATCCGCACCGGTGGTGAGCACCGTATCAGTAACTTTCTGCTCTGGCAGCTGGCCTATGCCGAGTTGTATTTTTCCGACCTTTTCTGGCCGGACTTCAAGCACGATGCGTTGCGTGCCGCGCTGGCAGATTTTGCCCAGCGTCAGCGCCGCTTCGGCAAAACCAGCGAACAGATTGCAGCGGAGTCCTGATGCTGAAACAACGAGTCATAACCGGGGTGATTCTGGCGCCACTTGCCATTGCGGGTTTCGTGCTGCTGGAGGCCGGGTGGTTTGCCTTGTTCATTGGTGCGGTGGTGTGTGTTGGTGCCTGGGAATGGGCACGGCTGGCTGGTGAAGAAACTCAGAAGGGCCGGGTTATCTATGCCATTGTGGTGGCGCTGCTAATGGCTGGCTTGTATCGCGACGCTTGGCCAGCCCACTATATCCTGTTGCCAGCCTTGGCCTGGTGGTTGTTGGCAACGCTGCTGATCTGTCGTTATCCAAAGGGCCGCGGTCTTTGGGCTGGCTCAATGATTGCTCAGCTGTTCGGTTTGCTTATCCTCCTGCCAGCCTGGTATGGCCTGGTGCTTTTGCGTGCAGAACAACATGGCCTATGGCTAATGCTGGCGGTTTTGGTGCTGGTTTGGGCGGCGGATATCGGCGCCTACTTCGCTGGCAAAACCTTTGGTCGGCACAAGCTTCTGCCACGTGTCAGTCCCGGCAAGACGGTTGAAGGGCTGGTGGGTGGTGTCATCTTTACCCAGTTCCTGACCCTGGCTGCGGTACTTTACCTCGGCTGGTCGATGACCTCTTTGTTACTCGCCTTGCTGGGCGCAGCGATTGTCGTCTTGATCTCCATTGTCGGTGATCTGACCGAAAGCCTGTTCAAGCGTGAGCAAGGGCTCAAGGACAGCAGCTCGCTGCTGCCGGGGCATGGCGGTGTACTCGATCGGATTGACAGTCTTACTGCAGCCATTCCGGTGTTTACCTTGCTGTGGCTGCAGTTCGGGAGTCAGCTGGGGTGACGCAGACCCGGATTACCGTGTTGGGCGCGACCGGTTCGATTGGCGTCAGCACCCTGGATGTGATCGCCCGGCATCCGGATCGTTACGCTGTCCATGCCTTGACGGGTTTTTCCCGCATGACCGAGTTGCTGGCCCAGTGCCTGCGACATCAGCCGCTGTTTGCTGTGGTGGCTGCGGCCAATCAGGTCGAACCCTTGCAGCGTCAACTCAGCCAGGCGGGCTGCAAAACCGAAGTTCTGTTTGGCGAGACCGCACTCCGGCAAGTGGCTACTGATCCTCAGGTTGATGTGGTCATGGCGGCTATTGTCGGTGCCGCAGGGTTGCGCCCGACGCTGGCGGCGGTCGAGGCGGGTAAGCGCGTGTTGCTGGCCAACAAGGAGGCGCTGGTGATGTCGGGCGCTCTGTTCATGCGCGCGGTCAAGGCATCCGGTGCGGTATTGCTGCCGATCGACAGCGAGCATAATGCTATTTTCCAATGCATGCCTGGCGATTACGCCCGCGGGCTCAAGCAGGTTGGGGTGCGGCGTATTCTGTTGACTGCTTCCGGCGGGCCGTTTCGTGATTTTAACGCCGAACAGCTGCAGCACGTTACACCGGAGCAGGCTTGTGCTCATCCGAACTGGTCCATGGGGCAAAAGATTTCGGTTGATTCGGCGAGCATGATGAATAAAGGCCTGGAGCTGATCGAGGCCTGTTGGCTGTTTGATGCCAGACCGGATCAGATTGAGGTGGTGGTGCATCCCCAGAGTGTGGTCCACTCACTGGTTGATTACCTCGATGGTTCGGTACTGGCGCAGTTGGGTAATCCCGACATGCGCACGCCGATCGCTCACGCCCTTGCCTGGCCTGAACGTATCGACTCCGGTGTCAGTGCGCTGGATTTGCTGGCGGTTGGGCAGCTGGACTTTCGTCGCCCCGATGATGCCTTGTTCCCTTGTCTGGGCTTGGCCCGCCAGGCGGCGGAAGTCGGAGGCACTGCTTGCACCCTGTTGAATGCGGCAAATGAGGTAGCGGTAGCCGCATTCCTGGAACGGCGCATTGGTTTTACCGATATCCCTGTTATCATCGAGTCAACGTTGAACTCCGTGGGCAGCGAATCGGTCGAAGACCTGGAACATATTCTGCGTGCAGACCAATTGGCCCGCGAACAGGCCCGGCGCTGGCTGGCCCAGCATTAACAGGCCCCTTTTGTCGTACCCACTTTCCTGACGAGGCGCTGAATGGATCTGTTGTTTACCCTGCTGGCTACCATCGTTGCTCTGGGGTTGTTGGTTACCATTCACGAGTATGGCCACTTTTGGGTGGCCAGACGCTGTGGCGTCAAGGTTTTGCGTTTTTCCATCGGCTTTGGCTCGGCACTGTATCGCTGGTATGACAAGCGAGGCACCGAGTTCGTGATTGCTGCCATTCCCCTGGGCGGTTACGTCAAGATGCTTGATGAGCGCGAGGGGCCAGTGGATGAGGCCGACTTGCATCAGGCCTTCAATCGCAAGGACGTCAAGCAGCGTATTGCTATTGTTGCTGCCGGTCCGATTGCCAACTTTCTTTTGGCCATCTTTGCTTTCTGGTTGATCGCCGTCGTCGGTATTACCACCCTGGCCCCGGTATTGGGTCCGGTTCAGCCTGACAGCGTTGCGGCCCGCGCCGGACTGGTTGAGGGGCTTGAGGTTGTCGAGGTAGACGGGGTCAGTACGCGCAGCTGGCATGAGGTCAATCTGCAGTTGATCCGGCGTCTGGGCGAAACTGGACAACTCAATATTCAGGCCATAGACGCAGCTGGTGCAACGCCGAGGACATATTCCCTTGAGCTCAGTAACTGGCTGCGTGGCAGTGACCAACCTGATCCGATTTCTGAACTGGGTTTGACCTCCTGGCGCCCGGTAGTAGAGCCTTTGATTGGTGAAGTCAGTACCGATGGCGCCGCGGCGCGCGCAGGCCTGCAGGTCGGTGATCTGATTGTCAGTCTTGATGGTGAACCAGCGAGTGACTGGGTGACGGATGTTGTGCCGGCCATCCAGCGCAGTGCTGGACAGCAACTGACAATGGGCATCGAGCGCGATGGTCAGCGCCTGTCCTTGACCGTTGTGCCCGAGTCGCGTGACGTGAATGGTGAGAGCAGCGGCTTTATCGGTGCCGGCGTCGCTCCCTTCGAGTATCCGGAGCATATGATCCGGAGCATTGATTACAATCCCTTCGTGGCCATTCCGGTAGCCGTCGGCAAGACCTGGGACATGACTGTCCTGACCCTGGACTCGCTGAAAAAGATGCTGACCGGGCTGGTCTCGGCAAAAAACTTGAGTGGCCCGATAACCATTGCTAAAGTGGCGGGCGCTTCAGCCAAGTCAGGTCCGGAAAGTTTTTTGACCTTTATTGCCTATTTGAGCATCAGTCTGGGCGTGCTCAACTTGCTGCCCATCCCGGTACTTGATGGCGGCCATCTGGTCTACTACACGGCCGAATGGATTCGTGGCAAGCCACTTTCCGAGCGCATACAGGCTTGGGGATTGCAAATAGGTCTGACATTGATTGTCGGTGTCATGGTGTTTGCCATTTATAACGATATAAGCCGCCTGGGCAGTTGAGCCCCGTCGGTGACCATACGCACTGCCGCTTGCGGTGGATAAGAATTAACCAGTCAGCCAGAACGGATTTCATGAAACGTTACCTATTGCCTGCGCTATTGCTGATACTCCTGGCGCCAGGAGCCTTTGCCGACGCCTTCCAGATTTCCGATATCCGCATTAACGGATTGCAACGGGTCTCCGCCGGTAGTGTCTTTACTGCGCTGCCCTTGAATATCGGCCAACAGGTGGATGATCAGGCGCTCGTGGATGCCAGTCGCTCTCTGTTCAGTACCGGCTTCTTCCAGGATATCCAGCTCGGCCGCGAAGGCACCGTTCTGGTAATTACCGTGGTAGAGCGCCCTTCGATTGCCGCCATTGAGTTGGAGGGCAATAAGGCGATCAAGAGTGAGGACTTGCTGTCTGGCCTGAGCATGGCCGGTCTGGCAGAGGGGGAAATTTTCCAGCAGGCAACCCTTGAGGGGGTGCAGAACGAGCTGTTGCGCCAGTACGTCGCGCAAGGGCGTTATTCGGCCAGTATCGATACCGAAGTGATAGCCGAGCCGCGCAACCGGGTAACGCTGAAGATCAACATCAATGAAGGCTCGGTTGCCTCCATCAAGCACGTCAACGTGGTGGGCAATACGGTCTTTACCAATGACGAACTGACGTCGTTGTTCGAACTCAAGCCGAGCGGGCTGTTTTCCTTCTTCCGCAGTGATGACAAGTATTCCCGTGAAAAACTCTCCGGTGATCTTGAGCGTTTGCGTTCCTGGTACCTGGACCGTGGCTATATCAACATGGATATTGCCTCAACCCAGGTCTCCATTACGCCGGACAAGAAACACGTCTATATCACCGTCAACGTCAATGAAGGTGCGCGTTATACCGTGCGCGACGTCCAGTTGTCCGGTGATCTGATTGTTGCCGAGGACGACGTCCGTCGTTTGTTGCTGGTGCAGCCAGGCCAGGTATTTTCCCGCCAGGTAATGACGGCCACCTCTGATCTGATCGGCCGTCGCCTGGGCAATGAAGGTTACACCTTTGCCAACGTCAACGGCTTTCCGGAAATCCATGAGGATGACAATAGCGTCACCGTGACCTTCTTCGTGGATCCGGGTACACGCGCCTATGTCAATCGCATCAATTTCCGCGGCAATACCAAGACTGACGATGAGGTGCTGCGCCGGGAAATGCGTCAGATGGAAGGCGGCTGGGCATCAACCTATCTGATCGATCAATCGAAAGTGCGTCTGGAACGCTTGGGCTTCTTCAAGGAAGTGGATGTCGAGACCGTACAGGTGCCGGGTGCAGAAGATCTGATTGACGTTAATTACACTGTGGAAGAGCAACCATCGGGTTCCATTACGGCCAGCTTGGGTTTTGCCCAGGGTACCGGTTTGATCCTTGGTGGTTCGATCAGTCAGAACAACTTCTTTGGTTCGGGTAACAGGGTCAGCTTCAGTGCTAACCGCTCCGAGTTCCAGACGGCATTGTCTTTCGGCTTCCTCAACCCCTATTACACCGTTGATGGTGTAAGTCTGGGTTATAACGCCTTTTACCGCACGACCGACTACGATCGTCTGAACGTCGATGTATCGAGCTTTGCCGTGGACTCGCTAGGCGCCGGGGTCAACATTGGCTATCCGATCAGTGATATTTCCCGTTTGTCCTTTGGCCTGACTGTCCAGCAAGACGAGATTCAGACAGGTAGCTTTACTGTCCAGGAAATCCTGCAGTTCCTTGAGGAAGAGGGTGACAGCTTTACCAACTTCAAATTCAACACCAGTTGGTCGCAGTCTACCCTTAACCGGGGTGTTTTCCCGGATCGGGGTTACTCGCAATCTATCAGCCTGGAAACCACCATTCCCGGCAGCGACCTGAATTTTTACACCCTGGGTTACCGTGGTCAGCGTTATTTTCCGATGACCGACAGTCTGACCTTGCGCTTGCACAGCAACCTTGGCTTCGCTCGGCGCTTCGGTTCAACCAAGCGTGTGCCCTTCTATGAGCATTACTACGCGGGTGGTATCGGCTCGGTTCGCGGATACCGTGACAGCTCGTTGGGGCCGCGCAGTACCCCGAACGAAGATGACTTTGATCAGGACGAATTACCCTTCGGTGGTAACATCCGCCTGACTGGCGGCGCTGAAGTGATTTTCCCGGTGCCCTTTATCAAGGACCAGCGCTCCCTGCGTACCGTGCTGTTTCTCGATGCCGGCAATGTGTATGACACCTATTGCAGCAATGAAACGCTGCCCAGTGGTGACAACAATCCGGGGTGTGGCAGTGTCGATCTTGGCGATATACGTTACAGTGCCGGTATTGGTCTGAACTGGCTGACAGCATTGGGCCCACTGGGCTTCAGCCTGGCAGCACCCTTGAATAGCCAGTCCGGTGACGATACGCAGATTTTCCAGTTTACCCTGGGTCAGACTTTCTGAAACCAGACACCCAAAGACAAGAAACAGGAGCTGTATAGTGCGCAAGTTGATCAATGCTGCAATCATGTCGGTTCTGGTTATGGCCAGCTTTCCGGCAGCCGCCCAGATGAAAATTGCCGTTCTCGATTATCAGATGGCACTGCTGGAGTCGGATGTAGCCAAGCGTTACTCAGTCGATGCAGAGGCCCGTTTTGGCAGCCAGCTGCAACGCTTGCGCAACCTCGAGAGCGAAGCCCAGCGCCTGCAGGAGCGTATGCAGCAACAGGGTCAGCAACTGGATCAGACTGAGCTGGAAAAGCTTGACCTGGAATTCCGCCAGAAAGCCCGCGAATTTCAAGCTCAATCTCAGCAGCTGAATGAAGCCAAGGCGCAATCTGATCGTGAAATGCTGGAAACTTTGAAGCCAAAGCTGGATGAGGCGATTGAAGCCATTATTACTGCTGGCGCCTACGAGCTGGTGCTGGAACGCAGCACGGTAGTCCATGTTGTTCCGGCTTATGATATTACGCGTCAGGTTATTGAACGCCTGAATAGTATGCGCTGAGGCTGATGGTGAGCCGTTTCCAATGGTCTTTGGCCGAGTTGGCTGAACTGCTGGATGCCCGGTTGGTGGGTGCCGGCAGCCATCAGATTACCGGCCTGGCATCTCTGCAGCAGGCGGCCGAAACTGATCTAAGCTTTCTGGCCAATGCCCAGTACCGCAAGCACCTCGCCAGCAGTCATGCTGGCGGGGTGTTATTGACTGAGGTCGATGCCGAGGGTTTTGCCGGTAATGCCCTGATCGTGGCCAATCCCTATTTGTGTTATGCACGCCTGTCCCATCATTTCGATCCCAAACCAAAAGCGCCGTCGGGTATTCACCCGGCGGCGGTGATAGCCACGGATGCCAGGATTGACAGTAGTGCCAGCATTGGCGCCGGGGCAGTGATTGAGCAGGGGGTGGAAATTGGCGCAGGTGTGACCGTGGGTGCCCAGTGTTTTATCGGCGCCCGCAGTCGGATTGGCGCTGGTGGCTGGCTGGCTCCGCGGGTCACGCTCTATCATGATGTGCGTATTGGTGAGCGTGTAGTTATTCAGTCTGGTGCTGTACTGGGTTCCGAGGGCTTTGGTTTTGCCAGCGACCGTGGCGTCTGGCAGAAAATCGCTCAGATCGGTGGCGTGTTGATTGGCGATGACGTTGAAATCGGCGCCAATACCACCATTGATCGCGGTGCACTGTCCGATACTCTGATCGGCAACGGCGTCAAGCTCGATAACCAGATTCAGATTGCCCATAACGTGCAGATTGGCGACCACACGGCCATGGCTGCCTGTGTCGGTATTTCCGGTAGTACGCGAATTGGCAGGCACTGCACCATTGCCGGTGGTGTTGGCATGGTTGGCCATATCGAGATCTGCGATAACGTTTTTGTCAGCGGCATGACCATGGTCACGCGCTCGATCACCGAACCGGGTGCCTACTCTTCCGGCACCGCCATGCAGCCTGCAGCCGAGTGGAAGAAGAGTGCGGCGCGAATTCGTCAGCTTGATGGGCTGGCAAAAAAGGTACAGCAACTGGAAAAGCAGCTGCTGGCCGTGACTCCGGGTTCTCAGGACGCTTCAGAGTCCTGATCCGCGCCAACAAGGCGCCAACATTGTTCAGTGCAAGGCCTGCTACTACATGGATATTAACGAAATCAAAGAGTACCTGCCCCACCGCTATCCTTTTCTACTGGTGGATCGGGTGGTCGAGTTGGATATGGAGCAGCGCCACATTCGCGCCTACAAGAATGTCTCGGTCAATGAGCCTTTCTTCAATGGCCATTTTCCTGGCCATCCGATCATGCCCGGTGTACTGATCATTGAGGCCATGGCCCAGGCTGCTGGTCTGCTGGGTTTCAAGATGATGAATACGCGCGCCCAGGATGGCACCCTGTATTACTTTGTCGGCACGGACAAGCTGCGTTTTCGTCAGCCAGTTGTACCGGGTGATCAGTTGCAGCTTGAAGCAAAGTGGTTGAGCAACAAGCGTGGTATATGGAAGTTTGCCTGCCGTGCCATGGTGGATGGCAAGGAGGCTTGTTCTGGTGAAATCATCTGTGCGGAACACAAGGTATGAGCCTGATTCACCCGCTGGCCATTGTGGACCCGTCTGCCAAACTGGCAGATGACGTCGAAGTTGGCCCCTGGTCACTGATTGGTCCCGATGTGAGCATTGGCGCCGGTACCGTGATCGGACCGCATGTGGTGGTGCGTGGTCCGACCACGATCGGCAAGCACAACCGCATCTTTCAGTTTGCCTCTGTGGGTGAAGAGTGTCAGGACAAGAAATACAAGGGTGAGCCCACGCAGCTGATCATTGGCGACCATAATGTCATACGTGAGGGTTGTACCCTGCACCGCGGCACAGTTCAGGATCAGGGTATTACCCGGATTGGCAGCCACAACCTGCTGATGGCTTATGTGCATGTGGCCCATGACTGTGTGCTGGGTGACAACATCATCATGGCCAACAACGCCACCATCGCCGGACATGTGCATGTCGGTGACGGCGCTATTCTGGGCGGCTACACCACGGTGCATCAGTTCTGCCATCTGGGCGCCTGGTCCATGAGTGCGGCCAACAGCGCGGTATTCAAGGATATTCCGGCCTTCGTCATGGTTGGCGGTAATCCAGCCAGCGCCCACGGCATGAATTTTGAGGGCATGCGCCGTCGCGGTTACAGCCCCGAGCTGGTTGCGGCCCTGCGCAAGGCTTACAAGACTGTCTATCGCCAGGGTCTGACCCTGCAAGAGGCCTTGGTATTGCTTGAAGAGCCCGCCAGTCAGCATGCCGAGATCGCGCTGTACCGCGACTCCATTCTGGCCTCGACACGTGGTATCACCCGCTAATCATGGTCGACGTCGCTGTCGTCCCTGACGTTACCACGGTCGAGCGCAGCAAACCCCTGTGTATTGCGCTGGTTGCCGGTGAAGCCTCCGGCGACATCCTCGGTGCTGGCCTGATCAAGGCCCTGCAACGTCATTACCCGAACGCCCGCTTTATTGGCATTGGCGGCCCGCGCATGCTGGCTGCCGGTTTTGAAAGCCGATTTGCCATGGAGCGCTTGTCGGTCATGGGGCTGGTTGAGGTGCTCGGACGGTTACGTGAACTGCTGGATATCCGCAAGCAGCTGGCCGCCTATCTGAAGTCCGAAGCGCCGGATGTCTTTATCGGAATCGATGCCCCCGACTTCACCCTGAACCTCGAACAGCAACTACGTGATGCAGGTATACCCACGGTGCATTACGTCAGCCCGTCGGTCTGGGCCTGGCGCGAGAAGCGCGTGCTGGGGATCAAAGAGTCCACCGACCTGATGCTCACGCTGTTTCCCTTTGAGGAGGCGGTCTATCAGAAACACGGGGTCGCGGTGCGCTGTGTCGGGCATACCCTGGCTGACCAGATACCCCTGCAGCCGGATCGTGACGCCGCCAGAACCACCCTGGGGCTGGATCACCAGGCTCCGGTCATGGCGCTGATGCCGGGCAGTCGCAACGGCGAGCTGCGCAAGCTCGGCCTGCTTTTTCTGCAAACCGCTGCGCTCTGCTTGCAGCAGCGTCCGGATCTGCACTTTGTCATGCCCTGCGCGAACCCCGAGCGCAAGGCGCAAATGCAGGCCATTCTGGCTGACAGCGGGCTATCCTTGCCGCTGACCCTGCTCGATGGTCAGGCCCATGAAGCGCTGGCTGCCTGTGATGCCGTATTGATTGCCTCGGGTACAGCTACCCTGGAGGCCATGCTGTTCAAACGCCCGATGGTGGTGGCCTATCGTATGGCCGGCCTGACTTTTCGCATTCTCAAGTTGCTGGTTAAGGTCGGTCACGTCTCCCTGCCGAATCTGCTCGCCGGTCGTGAAGTGGTGCCGGAGTTTCTGCAGGATGCGGCGACTCCGGAGGTCATGAGCCAGGCGTTACTCGCGCGGTTGGGGCCGACCAGCGAAGCAGAGGCCACGCAAGCCACCTTTCTGGCCCTGCATCAGATGCTGCGCCGGGATGCCGATGAGGCAGCGGCAGCAGCCGTCATAGACTTGATGCGCGAGAAAGGCCGGTTGGCATGACGCAGCTGTCCATGGACTGGTGCGTACCCGTTGGCAATGAGCTGGTTGCCGGCGTCGATGAAGTCGGGCGCGGTCCGCTTTGTGGCGCGGTGGTGACCGCCGCGGTGATCCTTGACCCGCATCGGCCGATCGAGGGCCTGAACGATTCCAAGAAACTCACTGAAGCACGCCGCGAGGCACTGTTTCCGCTGATCCAGGAGCGTGCGCTGGCCTGGTGTATTGCCCGTGCCGAGGTCGAGGAAATCGACCAGTTGAATATCCTGCACGCCACCATGCTGGCGATGCAGCGTGCCGTGGCCGGTCTGACCACTCGCCCGGATCGAGTGCTGATTGATGGTAATCGCTGCCCGGTGCTGCCGATGCCCAGCGAAGCTGTGATCAAGGGCGACTCCCGCGTGCCGGCCATTGCCGCCGCGTCGATTCTGGCCAAAGTCGCCCGGGATCGCGAGATGCAGGCGCTGGAGCTGTTGTATCCCGGCTACGGTATAGCCCAGCACAAGGGTTATCCAACTCCGGTTCACCTGGCGGCTTTGCGTGCGCTGGGTGCTACACCTATTCATCGTCGGTCTTTTGCGCCGGTGCGGGATGTGCTGGTGCGTGATCAAGATTCTTAGGCATTTGTGTCAGTTGGGCTCAGACGGTGCGACTTCCACCGACACGCCGTGAATACATCCCTGTAGGCTCATCACTGGCATCCTTGCCAGTGACGGTCGGTGGAAGCCGCACCGTCTAAGCCCGCCACGGACATGTGTGCAGTCCGATCATTTTTTCTCTTATGTCTTTCCCTTTCGAGATTGCAGCGCTTTCTTCTGGGCTTTCTTGCAGGCAACACTGTGCTCGCAGGCGGATGGAAAGGGGCAGGGCTAAGCCGACCGTCACTGGCAGGGATGCCTGTGATGAGGCTACATGGACGTATCTACGGCGTGTCGGCGTGTCCTGCTCCTTTCCATTCGCCAAACACATATTGCAAAGACGCGATTCAGAAAGTCATGAAAATTCAGCCATCCATGTGAGTAGCCCCCAACTCCCCCCGCCGGTACAATCCCAATTCAGTTGTTGCCTTCAGAAACAGGACCACCATGACGCATTCCTTTGTTCACCTGCGCGTACACAGCGAGTTCTCTCTGGTTGACGGCATCGTCAAGATCAAGCCTTTGATCAAAGCGGTGGCCGAGGCGGGGATGCCGGCTGTGGCGGTGACCGATCAGAACAACATGTGCAGTCTGGTGAAGTTCTACAAGGCGGCCATGGGCGGTGGTATCAAGCCGATTTCCGGGGTCGATCTATGGTTGCTGGGCCGGGATGACGACACCCAGCTTACCCGTATGACCCTGCTGGCGATGAACCGCAATGGCTATCGCAACCTGACCGAACTGATCTCCCGAGGTTATACCGAAGGTCAACGCAACGGTCTGGTAACCATTCGCCGTGAGTGGATCGCCGAATCGAGCCAGGATGTGATTGCCCTGTCTGGCGCCAAGGAGGGCGAAATCGGCCTGGCGCTGTTGTCGGGTAATCCGCAACTGGCCGCCGAGTTGCTGGATTACTGGATGGGCATCTTCCCTGGTCGTTTCTACCTTGAGCTGCAGCGTACCAGTCGTTTGAATGACGAGGAGTATCTGCATGCCGCCGTGGCGCTGGCTGGCCAGAGTGGCTGCCCGGTGGTGGCCACCAATGATGTGCGCTTTCTCAAACGCGAGGACTTTGAAGCCCACGAAACCCGCGTCTGTATTGGCGAAGGCCGGGCCCTTGATGATCCGCGCCGGGTTCGTCAGTACAGTGATGAGCAGTACCTGAAAAGTCCGGAGGAAATGGCCGAGTTGTTTGCCGATATTCCTCAAGCGCTGGCCAACAGTGTCGAGATTGCCAAACGCTGCAATATCGATGTGCAATTGGGCAAGAACTTTCTGCCAGCCTTCCCGACACCGGATGGCATGAGCGAAGCCGACTTCTTTCGCAAGGTCTCGTTCGAGGGGCTGGAAGAGCGTCTCAAGGTCGTCTTGCCGCCTGGCTCGGAGAATTACGAGGCCCGCAGGCAGGTCTACATTGATCGGCTCAACTTCGAACTGGATATCATCATCCAGATGGAGTTTCCCGGCTATTTCCTGATTGTCATGGACTTTATCAAGTGGGCCAAAGGCAACGGCGTACCGGTAGGCCCGGGCCGGGGTTCGGGGGCGGGCTCGCTGGTGGCCTATTCGCTGCTGATTACTGATCTGGATCCGCTGCAGTATGACCTGCTGTTCGAACGCTTCCTGAATCCTGAGAGGGTCTCGATGCCCGACTTTGACGTCGACTTCTGCATGGAAGGACGCGATCGGGTTATCGACTATGTGGCGGATGCCTATGGCCGCCAGGCGGTATCGCAGATCATTACTTTCGGCACCATGGCCGCGAAGGCGGTGGTGCGCGATGTGGCGCGGGTGCAGGGTAAATCCTATGGCCTGGCTGACAAGTTGTCGAAGATGATCCCCTTCGAAGTCGGCATGACCCTGACCAAGGCCTACGAGCAGGAAGAAATCCTCCGTGACTTCCTGACCAATGACGAGGAAGCCCAGGAAATCTGGGATATGGCACTCAAGCTCGAGGGCATTACCCGTAACGTCGGCAAGCATGCCGGTGGTGTGGTGATTGCGCCGACCAAACTGACGGATTTTGCCCCGCTCTACTGCGATGAGGCCGGAGCCGGTCTGGTAACCCAGTTCGACAAGGACGATGTTGAGTCGGCCGGTCTGGTGAAGTTCGACTTTCTCGGTCTGCGCACCCTGACCATCATCAAATGGGCGATGGAGACCATCAACCGCGAGCAGGCCAAGCAAGGCCTGGAGCCGTTGAATATCGACTTTATTCCGCTGGACGATGCGCCGACCTTCCGCATGCTGCAGAAAGCCGAGACCACGGCGGTGTTCCAGCTTGAATCACGCGGCATGAAGGAGCTGATCAAGAAGCTCAAGCCGGACTGCCTTGAGGATCTGATCGCCCTGGTAGCACTGTTCCGCCCCGGTCCTTTGCAATCGGGCATGGTGGACGACTTTATCAACCGTAAGCATGGTCGTGAAGAGATCTCCTACCCGCACCCCAATTACCAGTACCCCGGCCTTGAGCCGGTGTTGAAGCCTACCTACGGCATCATCCTGTATCAGGAACAGGTGATGCAGATCGCCCAGGTCATGGCCGGTTATACCCTGGGTGGTGCGGACATGCTGCGTCGCGCCATGGGCAAGAAAAAGCCGGAAGAGATGGCCAAGCAGCGCGGCGGCTTTATTGAAGGCTGCGCCGGTAATGGCATTGATGCCGATCTGGCAGGCAACATCTTTGATCTGGTGGAAAAGTTTGCCGGCTATGGCTTCAACAAGTCGCACTCGGCCGCCTACGGCCTGGTCTCCTACCAGACTGCCTGGCTCAAGGCGCATTATCCTGCGCCTTTCATGGCCGCAGTGTTGTCGGCGGATATGCACAATACCGACAAGGTTGTGACCCTGGTGGAAGAATGCCGCAGCATGAAGCTGCGAATCCTTCCGCCGGATGTGAATGTCTCCGAGTTCAAGTTCACCGTCGATGAAGCCGGCAACGTGGTCTATGGCCTGGGCGCCATCAAGGGCGTCGGCGAAGGCCCGGTGGAAACCATTGTCGAGAAGCGTCTGCAGGGTGGAAGCTTTACCGATCTGTTCGATTTTTGCGCCCGGGTTGACCTCAAGCGCATCAACAAACGGGTGATGGAGGCGCTGATTCGCTCCGGTGCGCTGGACCGCCTGGGGCCGTTCTTTGATGAAGAGCAACAGGCCTGCCTCAAGCAAGTGGACCGCAACCGCGCGGCCCTGATGGCGGCGATGGAAGAAGCCATTGCCGCCGCCGAACAAAGCGCCAAGAGTGCCGACAGTGGTCACGCCGACCTGTTCGGCGACCTGCTTGGGCCGGCCACCGGACGAGATGTCTATGCCGATTACCTGAATGCCCGTGAATGGGCATTGAAGGAACGCCTGCGTGGTGAAAAGGAGACCCTGGGACTGTATCTGACCGGCCATCCGATTGATGAGTATGAAAAGGAAATTCGCCGTTTCGCCCGCCAGAGGATTATTGACCTTAAGCCCTCGCGGGACAGCCAGACCATTGCCGGTCTGGTCTTCGACCTGCGGGTGGTCAAGGGCAAGCGCGGTACCATGGGTATTGTGACCCTGGATGACCGCTCGGCGCGAATCGATGTGGCGCTTTACTCCGAAGCCTATCAGGCTGCCCAGCCCTTGCTGCAGAAGGATGCGCTACTGGTGGTCGAGGGTGAGGTCGGGCAGGATGACTTCTCCGGTGGTCTGCGCATGCGGGTCAAACGGGTGATGGGGCTGGAGGAGGCGCGCACAAGCTTGCTCGACAGCGTGCGCATCAGTCTGGATAGTGCTCGGCACCATCCGGCCAGTCTGGAACACTTGGCCGGACTGCTGAAGAAGTACCCCGGCAACTGCGCGGTAACGGTTGATCTGCAGCGCCCTGAAGCGGCCGCCCAACTGCGCCTTGGTGAGGCCTGGCGGGTTGAACCGGCGGATGACCTGGTGCAGGCCCTGCGTGACCAGTTGGGCAAAGACAGCGTCTCCTTGCACTACAGATGATTGACCTGGGGGGCGGCCGCTCGACGGCGGGCCTGCAATCCCTTAAGGTAATGCCAAATCGGATGCCCTGCGGGGCCCAAGCGGATAATGGATGCTTATGAGCAAGAGCCAGAAATACCTGGAGTTTGAACAGCCGATCGCTGATCTGCAGGCCAAAATTGAAGAATTGCGCCTGGTTGGTAGCGACAACTCCCTGAATATCACTGACGAAATTGCCCGCCTGCAGGACAAGAGCAAATCGCTCACCGAGAGCATTTTCGGTAATCTCAGCAGCTGGCAGATTGCCCAGATGTCGCGTCATCCCCAGCGCCCCTACACGCTGGACTACATCAGTCAGATCTTTACTGATTTTGAAGAGTTGCACGGCGACCGGCATTTTGCTGACGATGCGGCCATCGTTGGCGGTATTGCTCGTCTGGACGGTCGTCCGGTGATGATTATCGGTCACCAGAAGGGTCGGGATGTGAAGGAGAAGGTCCGCCGCAACTTCGGTATGCCCAAGCCCGAAGGTTACCGCAAGGCCTGCCGATTGATGCAGATGGCCGAGCGTTTCAATATGCCCTTGCTGACTTTTATCGATACCCCCGGTGCCTACCCCGGTATTGATGCCGAGGAGCGCGGCCAGAGTGAAGCCATCGCCTGGAATCTGCAGATCATGGCCCGCCTGAAAACCCCGATCATCGCTACTGTAATTGGTGAGGGCGGTTCAGGTGGGGCACTGGCGATCGGTGTCTGCGACCGCCTGATGATGCTGCAATACTCGACCTATTCGGTGATTTCCCCCGAGGGCTGTGCCTCGATTCTGTGGAAAAAGGCCGAGAAGGCTGCCGACGCCGCAGAAGCCATGGGTATCACCGCCGAGCGCCTGAAGGAGCTGGGTCTGGTCGATAACCTGATCCCCGAGCCGCTCGGTGGTGCGCATCGCAAGCCGGAAGACATGGCAGCACGGATCAAGGCGCAACTCTTGGCTGAGCTGGATGCGCTGGAAAAACTGCCGGCCGAGGATCTGCTCGAACGTCGCTATGAGCGCCTGATGGCCTTTGGTCTGAAATAAATGTTCAGCACGCAGGAACTGCTCAGGCAGTTGCTGCCCTGCAAGGACGCCCCGGTCTGGTGGCTGGGGCTGTCCGGCGGCATGGATTCCATGCTGTTGCTCGACGCGCTGGTTGTACTGCGCGACCATCACGCATTGCCCCCCCTCAAAGCCCTGCACGTACATCACGGTCTGCACGCCGATGCCGACGGCTGGGTGGCGCATTGCGCCGCCCAGTGTCAGCGCCGCGGTGTCGACCTGGTGATCGAACGGGTCAAGCTGGCCGACGGCCCGAGTATCGAAGCCCAGGCCCGCGATGCTCGCTATCAGGCTTTTGTCCGGCATATGGGGCAGGATGACTGCCTGCTGCTGGCGCACCATCAGGACGATCAACTGGAAACCCTGATGTTCAGAATGCTGCGTGGCACCGGCCTGCGCGGCCTGGCCGGAATGCCGAAGCGGCGACCGCTTGGCTCTGGCTATCTGTTTCGTCCCCTGCTCGACTATACCCGTACTCAACTCGCCGAGGCGGCCCGGCAGCGCGGATTGCAGTGGATCGAGGATCCGGCCAATCAGGACCCGCGTTTTGCCCGCACAGCCCTGCGCCATACCTTGTTGCCCTTGCTACAGCGTGAATGGCCGGGTTCGGGCCGCAATCTGCTGCGTCTGGCTGAGCATGCGCAGGAGGCCAACCTGCTGCTTGATGAGCGGGCGCAGGAAGATAGTCAGTCCCTGTCCATGGGGGTAACTGATCCCTGGCTGAAGGGCTGGCCAAGTCTGGACTGTGCCGGTCTGCAGCGACTCAGTCCGGCCCGGCAGGCCAATCTGCTGCGCTATTGGTTGCGTACCCAGGCCGACCTGAGCCCACCGCGTGCTGTGCTGGATACCCTGCTAAGCCAGCTCGGCGCCGCTGACGACAGTCAGCCGATGGTCAATCTGGGTAACTGGCAACTGATCCGTTCGTCGGGACGGCTGTGGTTGCTGAAGGCTGGGGTGCCGCCTGTCGCCCCGACGTCGATTTCACTTCAGCAGCCGATTATCCAACTGCCTGGCAATGGTCAACTGCGCTGTTCGGCGCAGACCGGCGCTATTCGAGGCCTGGAGGGTGAGTGGCAATTACGTTACCGGCAGGGCGGTGAGCAGATCAAACTGCCGGGACGCCCCACACAGGCGCTCAAGGACCTGTTTCAGCAGGCCGGTCTGCCGGTTTGGCTGCGCAGCAGAATCCCCTTGCTATACTGCGACCAGCAACTGGTTTCGGTGGGTGGACGCTGGAATGCCGAGTGGGCCAGCTGCGCATCTGACGAAATGGGTTTTTGCCTGATCTGGGTGCCGTGAACGGATTGAGAAAGGGGGGGCTGTCTGGTATCCTGACTTCCCATCTTGACGAGACTTTGGGAATCATCAGTGCTTCCCCCGGCCTCCCTTCGATTCCCTGCGGTTGCGACCGCTTAACAGTTCAATCTACGGGTTTTTCATGACGCGCTACATCTTCGTCACGGGTGGTGTTGTATCTTCATTGGGCAAGGGTATTGCCTCGGCTTCCCTGGCAGCAATTCTTGAGGCGCGTGGCTTGAAAGTCACCATGCTCAAGCTGGACCCCTATATCAACGTGGATCCCGGCACCATGAGCCCGTTCCAGCATGGTGAAGTGTTTGTCACCAACGATGGTGCCGAAACCGACCTCGATCTGGGTCACTACGAGCGTTTTGTCAACGCCACCATGAGCCGCTCCAGCAACTTCACCACCGGTCGGGTGTACGAAGAAGTGCTGCGCAAGGAGCGCCGCGGTGATTATCTCGGGGCGACCATTCAGGTCATTCCGCATATTACCGACGAGATCAAGAGCCGCATCATCAAGGGTGCGGGCGATGCCGATGTGGCCATGGTCGAGATTGGCGGCACGGTCGGTGACATCGAGTCGCAGCCGTTCCTTGAGGCTATTCGCCAGCTGCGGGTCGAGGTGGGCGCTAAGCGTGCCATGCTCATGCACCTGACCCTGGTGCCCTATATCGCCACCGCCGGCGAAACCAAGACCAAACCTACTCAGCACTCAGTCAAGGAACTACGCTCCATCGGCCTGCAGCCGGATGTGCTGATTTGCCGTTCCGATCACCCGATTGATCTGTCCTCGCGGCGCAAGATTGCGCTCTTCACCAACGTCGAAGAGCGTGCGGTCATCGGTCTTGAAGATGTCGATACCATTTACCGTATTCCCGCCGTATTGCACGCTCAGGGCCTGGATGACTTTGTTATCGAGCGTTTTGGTCTGGAGTGTGGCAGTGCCGACCTGTCCCAGTGGGATCGCGTGGTCGACGGCAAGCTGCATCCGACCAAGGAAGTCACCATCGCCATGGTCGGCAAGTACATGGAATTGCTCGATGCCTACAAGTCGCTGATCGAAGCGCTGAGCCACGCCGGCATCCAGAGCTATACCAAGGTCAACATGCGCTATATCGACTCCGAAGAGATCGAGAAGCAGGGCATTGGCCTGCTCGACGGCGTTGATGCGATTCTGGTGCCGGGCGGCTTTGGTCTGCGCGGTGTCGAAGGCAAGATTGCCGCTGTGCGCCACGCCCGTGAGAACAAGATTCCTTACCTGGGCATCTGCCTGGGCATGCAGGTTGCGGTGATCGAGTATGCCCGCAGCGTACTCGGCTGGCAGGACGCCAACTCCACCGAATTCGACAAGACCAGCAGCCATCCGGTCGTTGGTCTGATCACCGAATGGCAGACTGCCACCGGCGACAAGCAGCAGCGCAGCGAGGAGTCCGATCTGGGCGGCACCATGCGTCTGGGTGGTCAGGAATGTGCCTTGCAGCCGGGCTCCATGGCCCATCAGTGCTATGGCAAGGACCTGATTGTCGAACGTCATCGGCACCGCTATGAGGTCAACAACAACCTGTTGCCTGAACTGCAGGCGGGCGGCTTGAAGATTACCGGTCGCTCGGTTGACGGTGCACTGGTTGAAGTCATTGAGGTCGGCGATCATCCCTGGTTTGTTGCCTGCCAGTTCCACCCCGAGTTCACCTCGACGCCGCGTTACGGTCATCCGCTGTTCAGCGGTTTCATTCAGGCCGCGCTGGCCCAGCATGCACGTAAGGGCTGAGGAGTCGATATGTCACAGAAGACCGTAGTGGTTGGCGGTATCGAGATCGCCAACGACAAGCCCTTGGTGCTGTTTGGTGGCATGAACGTGCTGGAATCCCGTGACATGGCCATGCGCATCTGCGAGACCTATGTCGAGGTCACCGGCAAACTCGGTATTCCCTATGTGTTCAAGGCCAGTTTCGACAAGGCCAACCGCTCCTCGATCAACTCCTTCCGCGGTCCGGGAATGGAGGAAGGGTTGAAGATCTTTGAAGAGATCAAGCGTACTTTCAATGTGCCGCTGATCACCGATGTACATGAACCTCATCAGGCCGCCCCGGTCGCCGAAGTCTGCGACATTATCCAGTTGCCGGCGTTCCTGTCGCGGCAGACCGATCTGGTCGTGGCCATGGCCAAGACCCAGGCGGTGATCAACATCAAGAAAGCGCAATTCCTTGCGCCGCAGGAAATGAAGCACATCCTCACCAAGTGCGAAGAAGCCGGCAACGACCGGCTTATCCTCTGCGAACGTGGTTCCAGCTTCGGTTACAACAACCTGGTGGTCGACATGCTCGGCTTCGGCATCATGAAGCAGTTCGAGTACCCGGTGTTCTTTGACGTCACCCACGCACTGCAGATGCCCGGTGGGCGAAGCGATTCAGCGGGCGGGCGTCGTGGGCAGGTCACGGATCTGGCCAAGGCCGGCATGAGCCAGGGCCTGGCTGGGCTGTTCCTGGAAGCGCACCCGGATCCGGATAACGCCAAGTGTGATGGCCCCTGTGCCCTGCGGCTGGACAAGCTTGAGCCCTTCCTCAGCCAGCTGAAACAGCTGGACGACCTGGTCAAGGGTTTTCCGGTATTGGAAACCGCCTGAACAATTCCCCCTTTTTTCTATGTAAATGATGGAGCAAGCAGCAACCATGGCAAAGATCATTGATATCAAGGGTCGTGAAATTCTCGATTCCCGTGGCAACCCGACCGTTGAAGCCGATGTGATTCTGGATGGCGGCATTATGGGCAGCGCCTGCGCTCCATCTGGCGCTTCGACCGGTTCCCGCGAGGCGCTGGAACTGCGTGATGGCGACAAGAGTCGTTACCTGGGCAAGGGCGTTCTCAAAGCCGTAGCCAATATCAATGGTCCGATCCGCGAGCTGCTGGTGGGCCGCGATGCCACAGATCAGCAAGCGCTTGACCGTGCCATGATCGAATTGGATGGTACCGAGAATAAGGCCACCCTGGGTGCCAACGCGATTCTGGCTGTATCCCTGGCTGCCGCCAAGGCTGCTGCCCAGGCCAAGGGTGTGCCGCTGTATGCCCACATTGCCGATCTGAACGGTACTCCCGGTGTCTATTCGATGCCGGTGCCGATGATGAACATCATCAACGGCGGTGAGCATGCGGATAACAACGTTGATATCCAGGAGTTCATGGTGCAGCCGGTTGGCGCCAAGAACTTTGCTGAAGCACTGCGCATGGGCGCAGAGATCTTTCACCACCTCAAAGCGGTTCTCAAGGCCCGTGGCCTGAGCACGGCAGTGGGTGATGAGGGTGGTTTTGCCCCGAATCTGGCCTCCAACGAAGATGCCCTGGCGGCCATTGCCGAGGCCGTAGCCAATGCCGGATACACCCTGGGTGATGACGTGACCCTGGCCCTGGACTGCGCTTCCAGCGAGTTCTATAAGGATGGCAAGTACGATCTGGCCGGTGAAGGTCAGGTGTTTGATGCGGCCGGCTTTGCCGATTATCTGGCTGGCCTGTCCGAGCGTTACCCGATCATCTCCATTGAAGACGGTATGGATGAGTCCGACTGGGCCGGTTGGAAGGTCCTGACCGACAAGATCGGCGCCAAGGTCCAGTTGGTCGGCGATGATCTGTTTGTCACCAACACCAAGATCCTCAAACGCGGTATTGACGAGAAAATCGGCAACTCGATCCTGATCAAGTTCAATCAGATCGGCTCGCTGACCGAAACCCTGGAAGCCATTCAGATGGCCAAGGCCGCTGGCTTTACCGCCGTTATCTCGCATCGCTCCGGCGAAACTGAAGACAGCACCATTGCCGACCTGGCTGTCGGTACCTCTGCCGGCCAGATCAAGACCGGTTCACTGTGTCGTTCTGACCGGGTGTCCAAGTACAACCAGCTGCTGCGTATTGAAGAGCAACTGGCGGGCAAGGCGCCGTACAAGGGTCGTGACGAGCTCCGTGGCTAAGCGGCCATGAAATGGCTTTGGCTGATTGCGCTGGTGCTGCTGGCCGGCCTGCAGTACCGACTCTGGGTCGGTGAGGGCAGCCTTGCGCATGTCAGTCAGCTCAAACAGCAGATTGCCGCCCAGGCCCGTGAGAATGAGCAGTTGCAGGAACGTAATCGGGTACTCACGGCCGAAGTCATCGAGCTCAAACAAGGGCTTGAAACCGTCGAGGAGCGTGCCCGGCGCGAGCTGGGCATGATCCGTGACGGCGAGACCCTGTTCCAGTTGAGCGTGGAATGAGTCTGCCGTTCTGGGTAGTGATTCCGGCCGCAGGCGTGGGGTCACGCATGCAGGCGGACCGTCCCAAGCAATACCTGCCGTTCGGCAAGCATAGTGTGATTGAACAGACCCTCGATTGCTTCCTCGGCCAGGCCGGATGTCGTGGCCTGGTCGTGTGTCTGGCCGTGGATGATCCCTATTGGCCAACACTGCCCTGTGCCAGTCAGCCCGGGATTTATCGCGCGCCCGGCGGCCGCGAGCGGGCTGATTCGGTGCGCAATGGTCTGGCGCAGCTGACTGCACTGGGTGCAGAGGATCAGGATTGGGTGCTGGTGCATGACGCCGCACGGCCGAATCTGGCTGAAAGCGATCTGCATCGTTTGCTGAGCGAATTGGCCACTGACCCTGTCGGTGGCCTGTTGGCGGTGCCGGTACGCGATACCCTGAAGCAGGTTGGCGCAGACGGTCGGGTTCAGGCCACTGTGGATCGCCGCCAGTTCTGGCAAGCCTTTACCCCGCAGATGTTTCGTCTTGGCCCGCTGCGCCAGGCGCTGTCCG
Source organism: Halopseudomonas sp. 4NH20-0008 (assembly GCF_057548395.1). Taxonomy (NCBI): domain Bacteria; kingdom Pseudomonadati; phylum Pseudomonadota; class Gammaproteobacteria; order Pseudomonadales; family Pseudomonadaceae; genus Halopseudomonas; species Halopseudomonas sp. 4NH20-0008. The sequence goes on along the minus strand of NZ_BAAJMD010000007.1, from coordinate 85,692 downwards.
ATGCTTTGCAGGCTGGTGCCGAGATCACCGACGAGGCTTCGGCCATGGAGCGGGCCGGCTGGGCACCGCGCCTTATTGAAGGGCGCGCCGACAACATCAAGATCACCCGCCCCGAAGACCTTGAATGGCTTGCTGGTTTGCAGTGCGAGTAGGCAGCGCGCTTCCATCTTGGCTGAGTCGGTATTATGCGCGCGGCACGGGTTGCATTGCTGCTCCGGGGCGAGCGTGTTGCTGAGCTGTATCGTGAAGCATACTGCTCAGCATCAGTGAACGGCTGCGGACATCTGTGGAGGTGTTAGCCCTGTGAAGAATGTAGAGTCAGAACAGCCGGTTAGGGTGCTCACACCCGGCACGTTTATCGCGCTGCTGTTATCTGTGTTCTTCTTCTGGATCTGGTATGAACGGTATCTGAGCATCGAATTTAATGAGCTGGGGCGTTACTACGATGCGGAAAATCACATCGTATACACAGATGCAGCGTTCGTTTGGTGTCTTCCTGCGTTCGGCTTTCTGTTGCTTGCTATTGTCATCCTGTCTTATCGACTAAAGCGGTGCAGGGTCAACAAAGGGATAATGTGAGTGTGTGAGGGTGCTGGACATCCAGGGCTGCTGGATATTTTTGATTCAACGCTGTGGCAGCGCCCGACCTGGGTTACAGATACCCTGGTTATTGTTTGCGGGATATCAGCGGGCCTTGGGCAAGTCCTCCCAGCGGCTGGTAAAACCTGGACTCATATGCTCGCGCTTCATGCTCCAGTCGGGTGTGGCGCGTAGCCGCCCTATTCGAATACTGCCGCGACCCTGATGGCGGTTGATCTGATCCATGACCTGCATCACGGCATCGCTGCCGGGACGTGGCGCCGGTTGAAACAGGTCGGCGGTGTATTGCCCGGGCTGAATCAGATCCATCAGCATGATGCCGGCCTTGGCGTAGGCTGGACCGGGTCGGTAGATGGATTCCAGTCCCTGCAGTGCCGCTTTGACCAGATCACGGCTGTCGGCGCTGGGGTAGGGCAGGGTGACGGTGGCCTGGTAGCGATGGGCCTGACTGCCGGTGGTGTAAACCCCGGTACGGATATACAGATGCACAACCCGGCACAGACTGTGTTGTGCCCGCAGCTTCTCCGCTGCACGTGAGGTATAGAGGGTAAGGGCCTCAGCCAGGTCGTGCTGGGCGAACAACCGCTGCGAGAAGGAGCGGGTGCTGGCGATCATCTGCTTGGGTTCGGGACTGTGCTCCAGGCCAAAGCAGCTTTCACCCTTCAGCTCGCGGGCGGTGCGTTCAAGGTTGACGCTGAAGGCCTTGCGCAGCATCTTGAAGTCATAACAGGCCAGATCCCGGGCGCTATGAATGCCCATCAAGGCTAGTCTGGCGGACAAGCGCCTGCCTATGCCCCAGACTTCGCCAACCGGTGCCAGCGCCAGCAACTTGTCACGCCGTTGCGGATCGCTCAGATCCAGCACGCCGCCGGTCTTGGTCCACTTTTTTGCCGCCCAGTTGGCCAGTTTGGCCAGCGTCTTGCTCGGAGCAATGCCAACACACACCGGCATGCCGACGCAGCGGGCGATATCATCGCGTACTTTCTGACCAAAGTGCTGCAGATCCAGCTGCAGGCTGCTCAGGTCAAGAAAGGCCTCATCAATTGAATAGCACTCGATGGCGGGGACCTGTTCGGCCAGCCGGGACATGACCCGGTCTGAAATGTTGGCATAGAGCGCGTAGTTGGAGCTGAAGACTTCAATGCCATGGCGCTCAATCAGCTCGCGAATCTCGAAAAAGGGTACGCCCATTTTGATGCCGAGCGCCTTGGCTTCGTTGCTGCGGCTGACCACGCAGCCATCGTTGTTGCTCAGTACGACGATCGGCAGGCCGCGCAGATCAGGGCGGAACAGGCGCTCGCAACTGACGTAGAAGTTGTTGCAATCAACCAGGGCAAAGCGGGGGGCAGGCACGGGACGGTCTCAACGGAAACGGTGACGGTGCAGGCTGTGGCTGACCACACCCCAGATTTCCAGCTCGTCGGCGCTGTGCATGCGGATCGGCTGGTAGCGTGGGTTGGCCGGCATCAGTACCGGCAGGCCAGCCTCGAAGGTCAGTACCTTGACGGTAAAGTCACCGCGCACGCAGGCAATCACAACGTCGCCGGGCAGAGGCCGGGCGGCGCGGTCGACGACCAGAATGTCATTATCGTAAATACCGGCGTCCTGCATGCTGTCGCCCTGGGCGCGCAGCAGGAAGGTATGGCTGGCATGGACGTTTACCAGCTCATCGAGTGACAGGGAGGTTTCTCGGTAATCGTCAGCGGGGCTGGGAAAGCCGGCCTGCACCGGGCAGGTAAAGAGCGGCAGTCTTGCTCCGTTGCTGGCCGCAGGGCCAATCAGGGAAATACGCATGATGGCAGTTCTTTTTGCTGTATGGATATACAGCTTACAGGCGCTCTATTCGATGATCAAGCGCTCTTCATCAGCCTGTGGCAGGTCAAACAGCTCACGCAGTTCACCGCTGTCGTGCAGGGCTTGCAGGTGTTGTTGCAGTCGCCGGGTAAGGGCGCTGTCGCTTTGCTGCAGCGATAGGTAGAGGTGTGCGGGGTGGCCTGCACTGGTTACAACGCTTTGGTAATCTGCAGGTTCCAGGCCAAGTGCAGCCAGCGTATGCACAAAAACCACATCACTGCTCATCATGGCGTCAAGACGGCCAAGGCGCAGCATGTCGATGGCCTGGTCCAGATTGTTGACAGGTATTTTGATGATCTCCTGATCGCGTTCAAAGGCCTCGCCATAATAGGTTCCACGTATATAGCCTATCGCTTTGCCTGCCAGGGCAGTCAGGCTGAGTGGCTGGCTGTCGTCATGCTTACGGATCAGCAGGATGTCGGTATTCAAGACCACGCCGAGGCTGATGGCATAGTCATCAAGGTAGGGATTCTCAAACAACATGGCCAGGCCCGGATGTCCGCGTTGCAACTCAGACAACACCCTTTGATGGGGCAGAATGCGAATGCTGTAAGGTAATTCTGCCTCGGCGGCAAATCGATGTACAAAGTTCACGATCAGGCCATCCTTTTCCCCGTCAGCGTTGACATAGCCCCAGGGCCAGACGTCAGCGACAAGAAAGTCCAGTGTTGTTGGTTCTGTGTCGGTTTCCGGCGCCGCTTGGGCAGGGTTGATGCAGTACAGGCTCAGAATCAGACAGGTCAGGCGAAACAGCATTGCTTGGCTAGTGTCCTGGTGGGTGTGATGATGAGTATAGTCCGCTGGCCTGAGCTGTGAATGGTGACAAGTTGAGTTGTCTGCAGGCGCGCGAATTTTTGGCAAAAAAAACCGCCGAAGGAGAATATCCGTTCGACGGTTTTTAATATGGTTGCGGGGGCAGGATTTGAACCTACGACCTTCGGGTTATGAGCCCGACGAGCTACCAGACTGCTCCACCCCGCGTCTGAGGGCGCCATTCTACTCATTGACGCTGAGCTGTCAAGCGATTGATGAGAAAAGATTTTTCTATCCTTGGGTACAGATTTTAAAGGCTGAGTCAAGGCGATGTCAGAAATGTGACGCAGTTTGTTTGACATCAAAGTGCTAGTAGGCGGATAGTATGTTCATTAATCTACTTTGCGCCCAAGATGTTCTATCATTGATACAACATAAAAATAACGAGACAGTCCGTCTCGACCCAGCCGGTGGGGGGTTTTCCATGGAGAAAACCGATAGTCGTTATGCCTTGTCGAAATGGCGTGGCGAATTTATTGATCGGGCCACGGAGCAGGCCTACCGACAGCACGAAGAAAAGACCACAGCCCGATCTCTGATCACGGCCCTGTGGGTGTGGGGGACGCTGGTCATCCTGTTCGGGGTGCTCGACTATATTCAGTTGGGCGCCACAGAGGGTTTTTACCTGTTATTTGCTTTGCGCCTGATATCCACGTTCTTTATCGCCTTATACATTGTCTTCCTGAAGCACAGGCCTGCGCTGGCGACCGGTGGCCAAGCCACCACGGCGGTTGAAATCATCGGCTTTCCGGTCATGTTCATGATCTTCTTCGTGCGCCCGGAAATCACCAGTTGGAACATAGGGGTCATCAGTATCTTGCTGATCAGCCTGTTCATCTTTGTACCCAACCGTGCCACCCAAAGCGCCATTGCGGCGCTTTTTGGTGTGGTCGGCACGGTATACAGCATTGCCTTGAAGGGCTCACCGGCCTCCGTTCTGATTGGACTGGTATTTGTACTGATGCTGCCTTCGGTCATTGGTTATATAGCCGCGGTTCGTCTGCAAAGGGGCCAGCGTCGGCAATTTGCCATGCTGAACGAGACGGTCCGCATCAACAAGAGCCTGCAGGAAGAGATCCTGCGCCGTGAAGAGCTTGAAGTTGAGTTGAAACGGCAAGCCACCACCGATCCGCTCACCGGGCTGTTCAATCGTCGGCAATACGAAATGCTGTTCCGCCGTGAACAGGAAAGATTGCGCCGTTACGGCGCGCGACTGTCTCTCTGTGTATTAGACCTGGATCACTTCAAGCGCATCAATGACCAGTATGGTCACGACCTGGGTGACCAAGCTTTGAAGCATGTGGCCAATCTGTTCGTCGATGCCCTCAGGCATTCGGATATTGTCGGTCGTTTTGGTGGCGAGGAGTTTATTCTGTTGCTGCCCGATACCGACCTGGATAGTGCCATGCAGGTGATCAATCGCCTGCGTGAGCGCCTGCAAAAATCGCCGCTGGACAATGATGGTCAACCCATCACGCTTACCGCGACCTTTGCAGTGACCGAGGTGCAGGTTGACGATACCAATATTGAGGATGTCATTCGTCGGGCCGACAAGGGCTTGTATGACGGCAAGGCGGCGGGCAGAAACCGCGTCATCAGTGTATGAACCAGAGTCTACATGAGCATCAGCAGGTTCTGACCCAGCCACGCTGGCAGCTCGGCCGGCTGTTTGGCGAGTTTGTTGATATCGATAGCGAACAGGCCTACCTGCGCACCAATCAGTTGCTTGTCAGTCGCCAGCTGCAAAGGGCGCTGCTGGTCTGGGCCAGCTTGTTATTACTCTTTGCCATTCCTGATCTGGTTGCCCTGGGGCCGGTGCTTGAGTTCTATCTGTTGCTGGCCATGCGCATAGGCGTGAGTCTGCTGTTGGTGGTGCTGTTTATTGCGGTGCGCAAACAGCCCTTGCTGGCGACCCGGGGGCGCTGGATCAGTCTGGCCATGCTGGTTGGCATCAGCGGTTTCATGTTGGTTTATCCACTGCGCCCGGAGATTGCTGCCTGGTCAGTGGTGGTGACAGTGATCATGCTCATGTCATTGCTGATCTTTATACCCAATCGGTTGATGCTGTCGGTCGGGCTGGCCTTTTACATGGTCTTCTGCACCTTACTGGCCGTGCATTGGGTGCATCCAAAGCAGCCAGCTGAGCTGGTGTCCCTCTTCGTCTTTTTGCTGTTGCCGATTGCCACTGGCTGGGCGGCGGCACTGCGTACCCACTTGCTGCAGCGCCAGCAATTTGCCCTGTTGGTTGAAGCCAGGGAGGTCAACACCCTGTTGCGTCGTGAAGTTGAGGAACGCAGTCGTTTGCAGGACGCCTTGATGCTGCAAGCCAGTACCGACCCGCTGACCGGCTTGAACAATCGTCGCGAATATGAGGCTCTGTTCGAGCATGAATTGCAACGCATTCGTCGCAGCGGAAAACCGCTGAGCCTGTGCATTCTCGACCTGGATCATTTCAAACGCGTCAATGATACCTGGGGCCATTCGGCCGGCGATGAGGTGCTGCGTCGGGTCGCGCAGATTTGCCGGGACAACTTTCGCACTATCGATATTCTTGGGCGGTTGGGAGGCGAAGAGTTTGTGGTAGTCTTGCCCGATACACCCCTGAAATCAGCCGGCCTGATTGCCCAGCGCTTTGTCGAAGCCTTGGCAGCGGCACCAATGGATATCGCCGGTCAATCCATTCAGATTACGGCTACAGCGGGTGTGGTCGAGCGCCGGGCCGACGAGGATGATTTTGAGTCCCTGGTACAGCGGGCTGACAAGGCCATGTACGAGGGCAAGCAGGCCGGTCGAAACCGGGTTGTCGTCGCCTGATCCTGAACCCTATTCATGCTGCAGGCCCGTGGGCACTTCCGTGCGCAAGATTATTCATATCGACTGTGACTGCTTCTACGCGGCGATCGAAATGCGCGACGATCCAAGGCTGCGTGGACGGCCCCTGGCGGTCGGCGGTGACCCTGGTAAACGCGGTGTTATTGCCACCTGCAATTATGAGGCGCGTGCCTACGGGGTGCGCTCTGCCATGGCCTCGGCCTACGCGAAAAAATGTTGCCCTGACCTGTTGATCGTGCCGCCACGCATGGCGGTGTATCGTGAGGCCTCCCAGGCCATTCAGGCGATCTTTGCCCGTTATACGCCACTGATACAGCCATTGTCTCTGGATGAAGCCTACCTCGATGTGACTGACAGCCAGATGTGCCGCGGCAGCGCCACCCTGATGGCGCAGGACATTCGTCAGGCGGTGTTTGCCGACCAGGCCATCACCGTGTCGGCCGGGGTAGCGCCGAACAAGTTTCTGGCCAAGATTGCCAGCGAGTGGAACAAGCCTGACGGCCTGAAGGTGATCTTGCCGGACGAAGTCGAGGACTTTGTCAAAGCATTACCGGTAGAGCGTCTGCACGGTGTCGGCCGTGTTACTGCGGCGCGCTTGAAAAACCTTGGTGTCGATGTCTGCGGTGAACTGCTGCCCTGGCGCAAGCAGGATCTGGCGCGTGAGTTTGGCAGCTTTGGTGAACGCCTGTGGCAATTGGCGCGGGGTCTTGACGAGCGGCCGGTGGTGGTTGAAAACCGCCGCCAGTCCGTCAGCGTGGAAAATACCTATGACCAGGATTTACCCGATCTGCAGGCCTGCCTTGACGCCTTGCCGCCGCTACTGGAGAAGCTCGCCCAGCGTCTTGGGCGCCTGGAAGGCGAGTACCGGGTCAGCAAGCCCTTCGTCAAACTGAAGTTCCATGACTTTACCCAGACTACGCTGGAGCAGGCAGGGGCGCCTATCAGCCCGGCAGGCTATCGCGATCTCTGTCAGCAGGCCTTTGCCCGGGGCCTGCGACCGGTCAGGCTGATTGGTGTTGGCGTGCGCCTGGATAGCGACTACAGTCAGCTCGGTGAGCAGTTGCTGCTGTTCTGAGCGCGGCTGCAGGCCGGGCACAGGTGGTTGTCGCCGTGCGGCGCCCAGCCCAGCTCGGCGATGCGCTCAACTGCTCTGGCGGTGCGAGCATCCAGATTGTCCTGGTCGCGGGCGAGAAATTCGAAGGCCTGTTCGCGCTCACAGGCATCGCAGCGGATCGACCAGCCCAGTACCGACTGACCACGCAGATCCGGCCCGCGCGCAGAGGCAACCCACTGCCCCGGCGGGTTGATCAGGCAGCGGACCTTGTCCACGCTCAAGCGCAGCGGTAAATCACGGCTACCCTTGACAGTACAGATCAGGGTGTCTCCGGGCTGAATCGCACCGCCTTGCCCTGTGACCTGATACAACCCAGCCGCCAAGGTGCGACATTCAATCAGTGTATGGACGGGGGAAAGCAGGGTGCGCCTGAAGTCGTGCTCTGCCATGATGGGCTCCATAAAAGGGGGCGAGCATGATAACACTGGAGCAGGCTTGCATATCACCCGTATCACTGATGGTCGGTGCCTGGCACCGGTAGCGCTATGATGCTGGCACGAAAAGTCAACTCCATGAGAAAGCGAGGATTCTGTATGAGCGTCAAGCAACTGTTTGATCTGACCGGCAAGGTCGCCCTGATTACCGGCGGTACCAAGGGTCTTGGTCTGCAAATGGCTGAGGCACTGGGTGAGCAGGGCGCCAAGGTGTTCATCAGCGCCCGCAATGCGGCCGAAGTGGAGCAAGTGGTCGCTGATTTGGCCGCTCAAGGTATTCAAGCCGGTGGTATTGCCTGCGACATGGGTGACCTGCAGAGCAATCCGGTCGGTACCCTGGTTGATGCGGTTGAGGCCAAGTTCGGTACTGTCGATATCCTCATCAATAACGCCGGCACCACCTGGGGTCAGCGCGCCGAAGAGCACAGCTACGAAGGCTGGCAGAAGGTCATGACACTGAATGTCGATGTGTGCTTTCTGATGGCTCAGGAAGTGGCTCGTCGCTTCATGATCCCGCGTCAATCCGGCAAGATCATCAATATCGCCTCGATTGCTGGTCTGAAGGGCAATCGTGCCAACTCCGGCATCTTTACTGTGGCCTATAACACCAGCAAGGCGGCAGCCATCAATCTGACCCGTGCGCTGGCGGGTGAGTGGGGCGCCTACAACATCAACGTTAACGCCATCTGCCCGGGTTACTTCCCGACCAAACTGGCCAAGGGGCTGGAAAAGGTAACGGAGCTGATCAAGCAGGGTACCCCGTTGGGTCGCATTGGCGGTGATGAGGATATCAAGGGTACGGCGGTCTACCTGGCATCCGAGGCTTCACGCCATGTGACCGGTCAGGCCATCGCCGTGGATGGTGGCAACTCGGTAGTCTGACCCCCTCCTGAACCTCACGGTTACTGGCTGATCAAACCCTTGACCAGTAACCGTGCAGCCTGTTCTACCGATTCCTTGTGATCCCGCTCCAGAGTCTCCATACGCCGTTCGTGCAGGCGTCGCTCGGCCACGGGCAGGTCTTTCCAGGCCTGATGGGTCGGGATATGTGCAGTGTCATCATAGATGCGTTCAAATACCGCGAATGCCGGATCGTCACGCCCAGGACCCTGATAGTTGTCGAGTAACACCTTGATGCGGATGCAACCCTCGATCAACGGCAACTGACCGTCCAGCAAGCTGCCGGCCAGAAAGCGGATATCCGCCGCCAGTTGCTGGGTGCTCTGCTGCTGCTGCGCCTTGAGCAGGGTTTGTCGATGCAGGACCTGACGCCAGAGAACAATCGCATAAGCGGCCAGCGCCAGAATAATGATAAGGCCAACAACGGTCAGCCAGTTCAAAGTACTCATGCTTTAAAAACTCAGGTTCGCAGGATCAAGGATGCCCTTTTCCTGCAGGCTAATGGCCGGTGACAGAAAAAAGCTGGTACGGATATGGCCTTCAATCCGGTAACTCACCGGTTGTTGTCGCTCGACCATCTTGACCAGATCGGCAATGTGGCGCCAGAGATTGGAGCGCACATTCAATTCAAAATATTCCGAACCATAGGCCGGTACATCGAAGGGTTGATTGGTTACGCCGGTTGCCAGCCGCGCATCATTGATATAAATCTGATAATGCATGCCTCTGATCGGCAGATTGCGGTTGTTGGGGTTGTCCACGCGCAGTTGCAGTCGGAAGTTCTGCTCCCACAGATTGGCCTTGAGCATTTCGACGTTCGCAAGGCTGATTTCCGGCTTGGTATAGGATGGACGCAGAATGGCGCAACCGCTTAACCATAGCAGGGTGACGATCAACAAGGCCGCCGTTTTTATGGGTCTGAACACGGGTTCCCCTTATCTTGCACGCAGGTCGGAATGGTTATGGAGTTGTCGTACCGCCTGGGTCTGTCCATACTAATCAAATGCGGCAGAAACTGCCCACTTAATCATTATCAGGGAGAGACAAGATGCCTCTTTTCGAGATCGTTTTTCAAGGACAGGTTCGCGACGGTGTCACGCCGGAGCAAGCGCGTGCCCGTGTTGGTCAGCTTTTTCAGGTCGGAGAGGAGCAACTGACGCTCCTGTTTTCCGGTCGCCGTGTAGTGATCAAGCAGGGGTTGGATGAGGCTGCAGCAGACAAGTATCGTCAGGCCATTGAGCGTGCAGGCGCCGTCTGTACCGTGGTGCCCATGGGGAGTGATCCAGTCGAGCCGGTTGCCCCTGCCCCTGCCGCTACCGCTACCGCTGAAATACCTGTTCCCGCGCCCGCTGCGCCAGCAACGGCAAGTGCAAGTGGCAAGCCCAAGCTGTTTCCACGTGATGAATTCATGGCGGCGTTCAGTGATGTCGATGCGCCTGATTTTGGTATCGCGCCGGTCGGTGCCGATATGCAGGACGATTACGCCGACTTTACGCCCTTGCCAATCGACCTGTCTGCCTTGAGCCTGGCACCACCCGGTGCTGATCTGGATGAGCTCAAGCGGGACGTAGAGGTCAAGGTGCCCAATACCGACCATCTGAAACTGGCTGACTGATCAGGCACAACAGTGCTTGAACTTGCGTCCGGAGCTGCATGGGCAGGGATCGTTGCGTCCGGCTTTGAGCCGATGGTTGGGGTCAACAAAATACCAATGGCCCTGGCGCAGGAGAAAGTCCGAGCATTCCTGATGGCTGTGGGGCTGACCGTCTGAGTCTGCCCAGTGCGCAGTAAAGGTCACCTGCGCACGGTCAGTGCCAGGTGGGCAGGGACTGGCGGAATTGATCTGCAGCCCAAGCCACCGGCTGCTGCGACTCCATAAAGCCATCGCCTGAATATCCAGTGCCTGTTGCTGGGCGGGCAAGGTGCTGGCCTGCAGGTAATCGATCAAACCAAGGCTGTAGGCGCAATAGCGCGAACGCATCAGGGCTTCGGCGTTGGTTGCTGGCTGTCCCTGATGCAAAGGCTGACAGCAGACGCCGTAGACTATGCTACTGCCGCAGGGGCATGGGCTGGCAGAATCAAGAGCGCTCATGCTCACCACCAATACTTGTCGTACATCTCGGGGTTGGCCCAGTACTTGGCGTTCAACCAGTCCGGCACATTCTTGTAAGCGGCCAGATCGTAACTGAACAGGGTGAGGCTCCCGCTGTCACGTTCGAAACGCGCCTGGCGCTGCATGGCCAGGCCAAAAAAATCGGTGTCCTGCCAGTCGGCGGCGCGTTGCAGATCAACCAGAACTGCCATGCGGCTGACCGTCAGGTTGCGCAGACCGGCCAACAGCTCAACACCAGGACGCTTATCCATATGCTCGAGCTGATCGGCAACCACGGCCAGATCATAGCGCCGAGCAGTAACCTCAGGCGCCAAGGGGGTTTCCCCGACCTGTACCAGCAGGGTTTCAGGGTGTTTCGTGCACCAGTGACTGAGTGCAGGCACGGGCGCCTGGCTGACACATAGCAGTGTGGCAGGCTGGACCTGCTCAAGTAGGGCGACGAGGGCGGCTGTAGGGCTGTCTGACATGACACTCTTCCGTTTAATAGCCCATTAGCTTCAGGCCTGAAGGGTCTGGCATCAAGTGAAATCTGCAACCGAAGATGTCCTGGCCCATGCGCAACCCCGGCGGCACTTCAATGTTATGATGCTCGCCTAGACCGGAGCGCGCATGCTGAACGACGACCTTAAAGGCCAGATCCAGACGGCCTACCGTACCTTTCTCGAGAACAAATCATTGAAACCGCGCTACGGCCAGCGGGTCATGATTGCCGAGGTGGCCAAACTCTTTGGCGGCATCAAGCTGGACGATGAAAATCGCCGCGCCGGTGATCCGGCGGTGGCGGTGGTTGAGGCCGGAACGGGTACGGGCAAAACCGTCGCCTATTGCCTGGCCGCTATTCCGATTGCCAAACACCTGGGCAAGCCCCTGGTCATCTCCACTGCAACCGTGGCGCTGCAGGAACAGATCGTACTCAAGGATCTCCCCGATATTCAGCGCAATGCCGGTCTGAACTTCCAATTCTCCCTGGCCAAGGGCCGTGGCCGTTATGTCTGCCTGTCCAAACTTGACCAACTGCTCAGTGAAAACCAGTCCCTGGCCAGCCGTCAGCAGGGCTTTGCCGATGAAGGTTTCAATCTGGATGTCGACGAAGCGGGGCTCAAACTCTACACCCGTATGGTTGAATCTCTGGCCAGCAAGAAGTGGGACGGCGAACGCGACTCCTGGCCAGAGGCCCTGGATGACCAGGATTGGTCACGTCTGACCACCGACCATATCCAGTGCACCAACCGCCGCTGCGGTCATTTCAACCAATGCGTGTTCTACAAGGCGCGGGAAGGCGTGCAGAAAGTCGATGTGATTGTCACCAACCATGACATGGTGCTGGCCGATCTGGCGCTGGGTGGCGGCGCCATCCTGCCGGATCCGCGCGACTGCCTGTATATCTTCGATGAAGGGCACCATCTGCCAGACAAGGCGATTGCGCACTTTGCCCACCACACGCGTATGTCGGCTACCGCCGACTGGCTCGAACAACTGGACAAGAATCTCAGCAAGTTGCTGGCGCAACATCCGCTTCCCGGCGACTTCGGTCGATTTCTTGAGCAGGTGCCAGGCCTGGCCCGGGATCTCAAACCGCATCAACAATTCATGGCCCAGGCCCTGGGCGAAGTAGCCGACTTTGCCAGCGCCGAGGATCTGAGCGGGCAGATTCGCCCGCAACACCGCTTCCAAGACGGCATTATTCCAGAGCATCTGTGCGAGATGGGCGTTGAACTCAAGGCCGGTTTTGGGCGCATCAGTGACCTGCTTCAACGTCTCGTCGACCTGCTCAAGGAAGCCATGGATGGCGAGGCCATTGGCGTGACTTCGCATCAGGCCGAGGAATGGTATCCGCTGTTCGGTGCGCTGCTGGCGCGTTCCCAGGGCAACTGGACGCTCTGGACCCAGTTCTGCCTGGAGGACGCTGAAGACAAGCCGCCTACTGCGCGCTGGCTGACGTTGACCGAGCAGAATGATATTGAAGTGCATGTCAGTCCGATCATGGCCGCCGAGACGCTGCGTCAATTCCTCTGGCACAGTGCTTTTGGCTGTCTGGTGACCTCGGCCACCCTGACTGCGCTGGGTCGCTTTGACCGTTTCAGCATGCGCGCCGGGCTACCAAAAGGTGCTGTTTGCACCTTGGCGCCAAGCCCTTTCAATTATGCTGAAAAGGGCGTGCTGCGCATCCCTAATCACGGTGCCGACCCGCGTGACGGTCCAGGCCACAGCGCCTCGATCATTGAGCATCTACCAGGCATTCTGGCAGAGGCGCTGGGCAGCCTGGTGCTGTTCTCCTCGCGCCGACAAATGCTTGAAGTCTACGCTGGACTGGCGCGCGACTTTCGCGAGCGAGTACTGGTTCAGGGCGACCTGTCCAAGCAGGAATTGATCCGCCAACACCGCGCCCAAGTCGACAAGAAAAATCCCAGCGTGATCTTCGGTCTCGCCAGTTTTGCCGAGGGCGTGGATCTGCCGGGCAAGTACTGCGAGCACGTAGTCATTGCCAAGATCCCCTTCGCGGTGCCGGATGACCCGGTGGAAGCAGCACTTAGCGAATGGATTGAACGCAACGGCGGCAACCCCTTTATGGAAATCGCCGTGCCCGACGCCAGTCTGCGCCTGATCCAGGCATGCGGCCGCCTGCTACGCAACGAACAGGACAGCGGCGTCGTCACGCTGCTGGATCGACGGCTGGTGACACAGCGGTATGGCAAGGCGATTCTCAATGCGTTGCCGGCGTTTAGGCGGGAGATCGATTAGCCGGAAATAAAGCGGCAAGCGGCAAGCTTTAAGCGGCAAGTTGAACAAGCTCACAAGATGAGTTTTTGGCTGGAAGCTTGAAGCTTGAAGTAAAAAGCCAAACCTAGCTTCGCATTACCAGTAGAGGTTATTAGCCGTCAGCACGGACTCAGAAAGTGGGGCTTGCAAACGGCCTCCGGGAACGGTCCAAATCCTGGATGATTTGGATCGAGCCCCCAGGGACGGGTTCACGGCGGTTCTCGGAGGCCGTTTGCAAGTTCCACCCACCACGGACTAGCCCAATCCGGTTTTGCCTGCTTCCAGAGTGCCGCAAAACTTTCCGAGCTAGCGGGCGATCTATCATGCAATCGCATATAGATAATATTCCGGTGTTTATACGTGCTGAAATTGCCGCCAAGCTCGGGTCTAATAAGCCCATAAAACCTCCAACAGGGAATCCATACCATGAGCAACGTCCAGGGCTATTTTGATCCGCGTTTCGAGCACGTTCGTGAGCTGTTTGCCGAGCAGCAGACAGACGAACAGGCGCGCGGCAGTGCGCTTTGCGTCTCTGTAGGCGGCGAAACGGTCCTGGATCTGTGGCAGGGCGTGGTCGACAAGGACAACCAGCAAGTCTGGGAACAGGACACCCTGGTCAACGTCTTTTCCTGTACCAAGCCGCTGGGTGCCGTCGCTCTGTTGCAGCAGGTAGAAGCCGGTCGCATCGGGCTGGATAGCCCGCTGGCCGAGGTCTGGCCCGAATTCGCCCAGGCCGGCAAGGAGCGGATCACCCTGCGCCAGGTACTCAGTCATCGCTCGGGCCTGTCGGCCATCAGCGACAGCCTGCCGCCGGAAGCGCTGTTTGACTGGGATGCCATGGCCACAGCCCTGGCTGCACAAAAGCCCTGGTGGACACCCGGCGAAGCCCACGGCTACGCACCGGTCACCTATGCCTGGCTGCTTGGCGAACCACTCAAACGCCTCAGCGGCGAACACCCCGGCGCTTATATTCAACAGCATATCTGTGAGCCGCTGGGTATGGACTTCTTTGTCGGCGTACCGGATGACCAACTGCAGCGCATCGCCCACATCTCGCGCCTGCGCAATCAGGTCGGTGACCAGTATGCCCGCGCCCTGTTCATGTCCATGGGTCAGCCCGAGGGTATGGGCTTCAAGGCTTTCGGCAACCCTTCGAGCATGATGGTCAGTACCAACAAACGCGAATGGCAGCAGGCTGAAATACTCTCCGCCAACGGTACCGGCAATGCGCGCTCGCTGGCCCGCTTCTGGCAAATCCTGGCCCATGATGGCAGCCTCGACGGCGTCAGCCTGCTGGACCGCGAACTGGTTGAGCAAATGCGTACCGAACACAGCCAGGGCATGGATAAGACCCTGCTGGCACCCACGCGCTTTGGCCTCGGCGTCATGCTTGAACAGGACTATGAAGGTGGCGGATTCGGTATGGGACCGCAGGCCTATGGACACCCCGGCGCTGGCGGTTCACTGGGTTTCTGTGATCCCGAAGCCCAGGTTGGCTTTGGCTACGTCACCAACACCATGGGTCCCTATGTCCTCATGGACCCGCGTGCCCTGGCACTGAGTCGTGAAGTCTATCGCTGTCTGAAACAGCAAGATTGAAAAGAGCTTGTCCGGAGTCAATGTCCCGCCCATGCAAGGTGCTAGCATAGGGACATTATCCACCGGAGCCACGACCATGAAACCTGATGTAGCCGATCTGCGTCGCGACTATACCCGCGACGGCCTGCTGGAAAACCAGGCCCCTGATGAACCCCTGAGCCTGTTCGCCACCTGGTTCGAGCAGGCGGTGGAAATCGAATCCACCGAAGCCAACGCCATGATGCTTGCCAGCGTCGATGCAAACGGCCAGCCGCACCTGCGCACCCTGCTGCTCAAAGGTATGGACGATCGTGGTTTTGTGTTCTTCACCAATTATCACAGCGCCAAGGGTCAGCAGTTGCAGGCCAACCCCCAGGCGGCCATGACCTTCTGGTGGCACGACCTTGAGCGTCAGGTGCGTATCGAGGGCCAGGTCGAACAGATCAGCGCCGACGAATCCGACGCCTACTACCACAGCCGCCCGGTGGGCAGCCGTCTGGGCGCCTGGGCCTCGCCGCAGAGCCAGGTGATTGCCAACCGTGAGGTGCTGGAGCACAACCTGCAGCAACTGCAGCAGCAGTATGCCGACCAGGCCCCCGAGCGTCCGCCACACTGGGGCGGCTTTCGCCTCAAACCACAGCTGATCGAATTCTGGCAGGGCCGTCCCAGCCGCCTGCATGACCGCCTGAATTATCGGTTGGTAGATGGTCAGTGGCAGCGCGAACGTCTGGCGCCCTGACTAACTCCCTACATTCTGCGCGGGGCTGCGCTTGCAGGGGCAGCTTGCAGCGCGCGGCGATTTGTCCCACTCTTGGTCGTGACCAACAGCATGATCAGGGGTAAGCAATGGGCAGGGGCGTCTTTCAGCAGAAAGTGGTAGTGATTACCGGCGGTTGCGCCGGTATTGGGCGGGCACTGGCCCTGCGTTTTGCTCAGTCCGGTGCCCGCATTGCCATCCTCGATGTACAGGATGAGCCCCTCGTTGCCTTCCGCCAGCAACTGATGGACAAATTGAATGCTGATGTGCTGGCGCTGCACTGCGATGTCGCTGATGAGCAGGCCTGCGAGCAGGCCATGCGTCAGGTGCTCGAGCACTTTGGCGGCATTGATATTCTTATCAATAACGCTGGGATTACCCATCGCAGCGCCTTTGCCGAGACCGATCTGACTGTCTTTCAGCGCATCATGGCGGTGAACTACTTCGGTGCGCTGTACTGCACCCGGCTGGCCCTGCCCAGCATAGTGCAGCGCCGTGGTCAGGTGATTGTGCTCAGCTCGCTGTCCGGTTTTGCGCCCTTGCTTTACCGCAGTGCCTACAATGCCAGCAAGCATGCCCTGCACGGCTTGTTTGAAACCCTGCGCATGGAAGTGCGCGAGCAGGGCGTGAATGTCATGCTGGTGACACCGGGTTATACTGCCACTGATATTCGCAAGCATGCGCTACAGGCCGACGGCAGCGTGATCAGCAGCCCAGTGGTTTCGCCCCTGGGTCTGTCCTCACCTACCGAGGTAGCCGACGATATCTTTCGCGCGGCGGTAAAGCGGCGTCGGCAGCTGGTGTTGTCGAACGTCAACTGGCGCGCTCGATTACTGGCCAGATTGCTGCCAGGGCTGTTCGAGCGCTGGATGGTACCCAGGTTGTCCGGCATCAAGCCGAAGTCGTGAGCCAGTTCAGCATCCCCTGTCCAGCGCGTCGGCCGCTGGCGAAGCAGGCGGTCAGCAGGTAACCACCGGTTGGTGCTTCCCAGTCGAGCATTTCGCCGGCGCAGAATACTCCGGGCATGGCCTTGAGCATCAGCTTGCCATCGAGGGCCGCATGGCAGACGCCACCGGCACTGCTGATGGCCTCATCCAGTGGCCGTGCAGCAGTGAAAACAATCGGCAGCTGCTTGATAGCGTTGGCCACCTGTTCAGCACTGCGCAGCGTCTCAGGCTCGAGTCTTTCATGCAGCAGGGCGATCTTGACGGCATCCAACCCAGCTTTTTTCCGCAGCACCGAGCTCAGGGTCTGTCCCTTGCGCGGCGCCTCAAGCGCTGCCTGTAATTGACTCTGGTTGCGATCGGGTGCCAGGTCCAGCCAGAGTGTGGCACGGCCTTGGTCGAGCAGCTGATCACGCAGTGGCGCCGACAGCGCATAGATAAGGCTGCCTTCCAGGCCCTGTGCGGTCAGTACACACTCACCGCGCTGAACCTGCTCGCCGCCCTTGGCCAGCATAACCCGCGCGATAACCTGCTTGAGTGGCTGACCGGCAAAGCGTTCACGCAGGTAAGGACTCCAGTCGCACTCGAAGCCGCAGTTGGCCGGCAGCAGGTCGCGTACCTGAATCTGCTGCTGGCGTAGCCAGGGAACCCAGGCACCATCCGATCCCAGGCGTGACCAGCTACCGCCGCCCAGCGCCAGAATCTGGCCATCAGCCTGAACGGTGACAGTGCCCTGCGGGGTCTGGAATTGCAGTTTGCCTTTGGCATCCCAGCCTAGCCAGCGGTGCCGGGTATGCAGGCTGACGCCGGCTTCACGCAGGCGCTTCAGCCAGGCACGCAGCAGCGGCGCGGCTTTCATATCGACCGGGAAAACCCGTCCGGAGGAACCGACAAAGGTCTCTACGCCCAGACCGTGGATCCAGGCCCTGAGCTGATCGGCATCCAGCGCCTGCAGCCAGTCGGCCACCCAGGGACTGGCCTCGCGGTAGCGTTGGATGAAATCGGCCTTGGCTTCAGCATGGGTGATGTTCATGCCGCCCACACCGGCCAGCAGAAACTTGCGTCCGACCGAGGGCATGGCGTCATACAGATCAACGCGCACGCCAGCCAGGGCCAGGGTTTCGGCAGCCATCAGGCCGGCAGGGCCGGCACCGATAATGGCAACGTGAGCAGAGTGGGGCGCAGGCATGAGAGGGTCCGCAGGGCATGGAGTGGCGCAGTTTACCCCAAAGCCCGCTGCTGCCAAATCTGCGCGGCACTGTGATGCAGAATGCCGTGGCGCCTGGCCAATGCATCCCGATCGGTGCTGTAGCCGCCGCCGATGACTGCGCAGACCGGGATGTCGCGGCCCAGACAATGGTCGATCACCAGCCTGTCGCGCTGTGCTATGCCCTGATCGCTCAGATTCAGATAGCCCAAGGCATCATCCCGGTGCACATCCACGCCGGCATCGTAGAGCACCAGATCCGGCTGGTAGAGCGGTAACAGATAACCCAGCACGTCATCGACGATCTTCAGGTAGCCAGCATCGTCCAGTTGCCGAGGCAGGGGAATGTCCCAGTCACTGTGCGCCTTGCGTGCCGGGAAATTATTCTCGCAGTGCAGCGATACCGTGATGGCGTCGGTGTCGTTCTCCAGGATGCGCGCGGTACCGTCACCCTGATGCACATCGCAATCGAAGATCAGAACGCGGTGCACCTTGCCGCTGGCCAGCAGATAGCGACTGATGATCGCCAGATCATTGAAGATGCAGAAGCCCGAGGCAAAGTCGTAATGGGCGTGGTGCGTGCCGCCGGCCAGATGACAGGCCAGACCCTGTTGCAATGCCAGCTCGGCGGTCAGCAGTGAGCCGCCGACCGCGCGGCTGGTCCGCCGCACCAGGGCGTCACTCCAGGGCAAGCCCATGCGCCGGAGCGCGGCGTTGTCCAGCTGATTGTCATGGAAGCGCCTGACATAGTCCGGGTCATGGGCCAGAATGAGAATATCCGCTGGGCAGATGTCCGGGCTATGCAGGTTAGTGTCGTGCAACAGTCCGGTGCCACGCAGGTGATCGTGCAGACGCACAAACTTGTCCATGGGAAAACGATGCTTGTGCGGAAAGTCAAAGCTGTAATCGGTGTGGTAAACCAGCGGCAGATCCATGCAGGCAAGCCCTGTTTTGCTGAATGCTGAGTATGAGCCAGAGTCAGAGGGGCCAACAAGGCAAGAGGCGTTACCAAAAGTGGCGGGGGAGAGGTTAGAATGTCTCGCTGGGTGACATTCTCAGTCCCTTTCAATTCGTATCCGGCTGCGGCCGGTTGCTGTCGAGGAAATTGTCTCTATGACGCATATGCTGGATGATCTGGTCAGCTTGCTGGCGCTCGAGAAGATTGAAGAAAACCTGTTCCGTGGCCTGAGTCAGGATCTGGGTTTCAGACAACTCTTTGGAGGTCAGGTGCTTGGGCAAGCGCTGTCTGCGGCCAGTCAAACCGTGGATGCTTCGCGTCATGTGCATTCTGTGCACGGTTACTTCCTGCGGCCAGGCGATGCCACACTACCGATCATCTATCAGGTTGATCCTTTGCGCGACGGTGGCAGCTTTACCACTCGGCGAGTGCAGGCCATCCAGAAGGGCAAGCCGATCTTTACCATGATCAGTTCCTTTCAGGGTGATGAAGAGGGTTACGACCATCAAGCAACGATGCCGGATGTGCCCGGCCCCGAGGACCTGCGTAACGAGACCCAGTTGACCCGCGATCATCAGCACCTGATCCAAGAGAAGGTACGTGACAAGGTGCTGGTCGACAAACCCATCGAGATTCGTCCGGTAGAGCTGTTCAACCCGTTCAAGCCGCATGCGGCTGAGCCGGTCAGGCATGTCTGGTTCCGCGCCGATGGTCGTCTGCCGGATGACCCGCAACTGCACCGCTATCTGCTGGCCTACGCCTCGGATTTTCATCTGCTCGGGACAGCCATGCTGCCGCATGCTGTGTCCTCCTGGTCGCCGCAGATGCAGGTTGCCAGTCTGGATCACTCGATCTGGTATCACCGGCCGCTGCGCATGGATGACTGGCTGCTGTATGCCATGGACAGCCCTTCCGCCTCGGGTTCGCGCGGTCTGTCGCGCGGGCAGATATTCAACCGCGAAGGTGTGCTGGTGGCGTCCATCACCCAGGAGTCGCTGATGCGTAAGCTGCCAGCCAAATGATCCGCGATCTGCGTGGCTGGATTTTCGACCTGGACGGTACCCTGACGGTAGCGCAGCACGACTTTGATGCCATTCGGGTGCAGCTGGGCGTGCCGGCCGGGCAGGATATTCTCGGCTTTCTGGCCAGCCTGCCGACTGCTGAGAAGGCGGCCATGCAGGCTGAACTGAATGCCATCGAGTTGCAGTTGGCTCAGGATGTAGAGCCTGCACCCGGCGCTGCTGAGCTGATCAGGTATCTGCATGCAGCGGGTCAGCATATTGGTATTCTGACTCGCAATCTGCGTCAGGTAGCGCTGTCTTCGCTGGAAGTGATTGGTGTGCGTGACTGTTTTGCCACCGCGCATGTTCTGGGCCGCGATGATGCTCTGCCCAAGCCCGATCCGCATGGGATTCAACAACTGCTATCGGCCTGGTCCCTGGGGCAGTCCGAGGTGATCATGGTCGGTGATTTCCGTTTTGACCTGGAGGCCGGGCGTGCGGCAGGTTGCCATACCTGTCTGGTGCACCCGGACAATAGCTGGCCGGCATTGGCGGACTGGCATGTTGTCGATTGCCACGGTCTGCTGCAGCGGCTGAGGGGTTAACTGCATGCAACTGAGATCTTGGCTGAAACGCATGTTTTTTCTGCCAGGACGCACGCCGAACGTCGTCAGTGCAGCCCGTTTTCGACCGGCTATGGCCCTGCGCGGTACCGGCTTGAGTGAAGATGAAGATCGCATCGAGCAGGCTTTCATGGGGCTGGTGCTGGGTGTGCACTCGCCGCTGAACCTGCCAATCAACAGCTTTGAGCGGGCAGCAATCAAGTCCTTTGAGGTTGCGCTGCAGGGCAATCTTGCCGATAGCCGTCTGGTTCCGCGCCTGCCCAGCGTGTTGCCACGGATCATGAGCTGCTTTCGTGACCCGGATACCACCATCAAGGATCTGACCGACCTGATTGCCAGTGATCTGGTGTCGGTCAGTGAAATCATCCGCCTAGCCAACAGCCCTTTTTATCGCCGTGCCAGCGATGTGAAAAGTCTCGAACAGGCCGTTCTGGTTCTGGGTCAGAAAGGGCTCAGGCAATTGATGGCAAACCTGCTGGTCAGGCCAATATTCAACCAGGCCAAGGGGCATTTCAGTGGCATTGCCGGAACCCTGCTGTGGAATCTGTCCGAACATACTGCCGTGGTCAATGCGGCCTTTGCCCGCACCCGTGGCGAGGACGAGTTTGTCGCTTATCTAAGCGGCCTGACCAGCCATGTCGGTCTGCTGGTCGGCTGTCGAGTGCTGGATCAGCAGTTTGATGGTGCGCAAATTCCCAATAGCCTGTTGTTCAGGGCACAATGGCGTCAGCTTGGACGGCGCATGAGTGCTGCCATGGTCAGAGTCTGGGCTTTTCCGGATCAGACCTGCCTGACCCTTGAGGGGCTGATTCAGCCCGGATTATCAAGTCTCGGTGTGGCGTCGGCGCAACTCTACCGTGCCGAAAAGATCAGTCAGTGTCATTATCTGCAGCGCAGCGGGCGCTGGCCCTTGGGTTCAAGCCGGATTCCCGACCTGTTTGCATCTGATGAGCACTTGTTTGCCCTGGGTATGCAAACCCTTTCCCGTTATGACGGTGAAGTGGATAGCAGCCCCTGATCCACGTTGCGTTACCTTCTTATTCTGAACTGGAGTTTCTATGACTTGGTTGTTGTCGCGGCGTCTTCATTATTTTGTCGGGGGCGTTGCTATCCTTTCGTGCCTGCTGTTGATTCTGCGGGCTGTTTTTCTGTTCGGCTTTTCCGCCGTTGATCCCGGGGTGGAACAGACCTGGGCCGTGGTGTTGGAAACGCTGAGTATTGGTGCCCGGTTTGACTTGCGCTTGGCCATACTGCTGATGCTGCCGGTCATGTTGCTGGCCTGGTTGCCCCGTTGGAACAGTCTGCGTTCTGCGCTGCTGCGCTGGATAGGCAGGATCTATCTGATACTGGCGCTGGCCATCGTACTATTGATGTATATCTTCGATTTTGGTCATTACGCCTACCTGGGTGTGCGGCTGAATGCATCAGCCCTGAAGTTTATTGAAGATGCGGCGATTTCCCAGCAAATGGTCTGGGAAACCTACCCGGTTATCTGGATCAGTCTTGGCTGGTTGAGCATGTTGGTGCTGACCTGTCTGGCCCTGTTCAGGTTCGAGCGTGTGACCCTGGATCGACCTGCCAGACGCATTTCCCTGTGGTCCCGAATCTGGGGCAGCACGGCCATGGTGGTGCTGGTATTTCTGGCTATTCTGGGCCGCTATACCAATATCAATCTGGAAAATCCGGTGCCGTTGCGCTGGAGTGATGCCTTTTTCTCGGGTGACAGCCAGTTGGGTGCCTTGGGTCTGAACCCGGTGATCTTTTTCTATGACACCCTGAGTGTTCCGGAGAACCGTTACGATCTTGATCAGGTGCGCGAGCATTATTCGGTAGTAAGCCGTTATCTGGGTGTTGAAACACCCGACAGCGAGGCGCTGACGCTGAATCGCCAGGTGCCGCTGCAACCGCATGCGCTGAATGTGGCGCAGCGTCCGAATGTGGTCTTTGTCATGCTCGAGTCGCTCGGCACTACTGCAGTTGGCGCCTATGGCAACCCTCTGAATCCAACCCCGAATCTTGACCGCATGGCACAGGAGAGCTGGTTTTTCCGGCATTTCTATGTGCCGGTAACGGGCACGGCCAAGACCGTCTGGGCCAGCATCACCGGGATTCCGGATGTATCCCGTTCGGAGACGGCTACCCGTAACCCGCTGATCACCAATCAGCACACCCTGATCAATGCGCTGGAGGGTTACCACAAGATTTACACCATAGGTGGCAACTCGGGCTGGGCCAACATGAATGCACTGATTCGCCAGAGTATTGATGACGTTACCTTGTATGAGGAGGGTGGCTGGGTTTCCAAGAATGTCGACGTCTGGGGCATTTCCGATCTGGACCTGTTCAAGGAAACCGATCAGATTTTGCGCAACCTGCCCAGGGACAAGCCATTTTTTGCCTACATCCAGACCGCGGGTAATCACCGACCCTTTACCATTCCCGAGGACAATGATGACTTCGAGGTGATCGAGCGCTCGCTTGAAGAAGTGCAGGCCGCGGGTTCACGTAGCGTTGCTCAATACAACGCTGTGCGTCTGCTCGATTACAACATCGGCCGGTTGATGGAATTGGCCAAGGAAGGGGGCTACTACGACAACACCATCTTTGTCCTCTTTGGTGACCACAACACGCGTATTGCCAATATCGATTACATGCGTCCCGCCTTTGATCAACTGGGCCTAGAGAGCAACAACGTACCGCTGCTGATCTATGCCCCCAAGCTGCTGCCTCCACGCGAGTTTGACGAGGCGGTGGGTCTGGCTGATCTGCTACCGACCATCACCAGCCTGCTGGGCCTGCCTTACGATAACCGCACCATGGGTCGTGATCTGTTGCAGCCGGCACCCGAGGGTGAGCGGGTGGTGCCGGTGGTGCTGCGCGAGGGCAGTTTTCCGCTGATTGGTGCCGTCAGCAAGGACTTCCTGTTGCAGATGAATTACGACGGCAGCGAACCCAGTCTGCATGATTTGTGGTCCGAAACGCCGCTGGACAACGTGGCTGAGCGCTTCCCCGAGGAGTATCAGCGCTTGTTGCCGCTGACTCGAGGGCTCTATGAAACCTCGCGCTATATGATGTACGAGAACGTGCGCGACTGATCCCTGCGCAGTGTTCACAAAAAACCCGGCTTGTGCCGGGTTTTTTGTAGCTGCCTGAAGCGGCTTACATGCTAAGCCGCATGGACAGATCAACCGCCTTGATGTCCTTGGTCAGGCTGCCAATGGAAATCAGGTCGACCCCTGTTTCGGCTACACTGCGGAGCGTCTGCTCGTTGATGCCACCTGAAGCTTCCAGTGCTGCGCGTCCGGCACAGCGCCGGACAGCCTCGCGCATCTCGTCGTGGCTCAGCTCGTCAAGCATGATGATATCGGCACCGGCCTCCAGTGCCTGATCGAGCTCATTCAATGACTCGACTTCTACCTCAACGGGTTTGCCCGGTGCAAGATGTCTTGCCTGGCTGATGGCCGCCTGAATGCTGCCGCAGGCGGCAATATGATTTTCCTTGATCAGAAAGGCGTCATACAGACCAATTCGGTGGTTATGGCAGCCGCCACAGGTCACGGCGTACTTCTGGGCCAGGCGTAATCCGGGCAGGGTTTTACGCGTATCCAGCAGCTTGACCCCGGTGCCTTCGACCAGTGAGGCGAAATACCGGCTGCGGGTTGCCACCGCTGACAGTGTCTGAATGAAGTTCATGGCGGTACGTTCGGCAGTCAGCAGGCTGCGTGCCGGACCACTTAGGGTGCAGAACACCTGATTGGCCTGCATCTGTTCGGCATCGGTTACCTGCCATTGCACCTGAATACGTGGGTCGACCTGACGAAATACTTCGTCAGCCCAGGCGGTGCCGCACAGGGTGGCGGTTTCCCTGGTCAGAATGCGGGCCTTGGCCTGGCGATCAGCGGGAATCAGCATGGCGGTAATGTCGCCAGCGCCGACATCTTCGGCTAGCGCCCGCTTAACATCATCGACAATGGTCTCTTGCAGGCTGTCGAGGGTCAGATTCGGCATGCTGTGCTCCATGGCAGATCGGTTTAAGGCGGCGAGTATACCCGATTGTTTGCCTGTTACCTGCCACTTGGCCGCTGTTGCAATCCGTCGGTCGCCGTATAGCCCCGATCAGGTGCTGCTACTTGCTCTTTTATTTGCGCTTTGGGATGGTATTCCAACTCTTGGGCTCCAGCGATGGACGCCATGCTCGAACCTCGGAAATGTGAACTGGGTCATGTAAATGAGATTAGGGTGATGGAGCCTGATAAAAAAACGGTATACTCGGTTCAAATTTGACGCCATTTTTACGACGTACGGACATGCAGATCAAAGCAGTGTGCATATAGCAGGGTAAGCTTCGTTGGCGTTACACAAGGCAGATAGTCTCTGTCCGGAGATGTGACATGGCCCGTGATCCCAAAATTGTTGCGATAAGCTCAGCTGAACAGGCCATCGACAAGTTCGATCCCAATCGGCCATCCAGCTTGCCATCTCCGCTTTTGCCAGTCAGAAAGCTCGGGCTCGAGTTTCTGAAAAAAAGCCTGACCGAACTCTTTGATAACGCCGACGACAGTTTGTTTGAAATGGCTGATCGTGCCGGCAGCAATACTGAACAAACCCTGTTTTTTGAAGCTATGCGTGCAGTACGGTTGCAGCGTCATAACATGACCAAGGCATGCTGTATGGCCTTTATGCGTGAGCTTGAAGCACTCAGTCAATACACTCCCGAAGCTCCGCCGCAGTCTCTGCAAAACTTCGAAATCGACTCCCTCTCGCTGGTGCAGCCCGACGAGCTGGAAGAAACGGTTGCAATTGACAACATGATTGGTCGGGTGGCATCGCGCACCAAACCCTTGCTCAGTCATCTGTCTATTCGTTTGAACAGTCTGGTCAAGGTAACGGTTGATGAGCGCAGCAATCCGTTCGGACCGAAGATGCTGTCACAGGTGTTTGTTGATGCACTGGCCGAACTGAGTCTCGACATCAAGGTTCGTCTGATTATCTACAAGCTTTTTGAGCGCTATGTATTCAACCAACTGGATGGCATGTACGAAGCAGCCAATCGTCAGTTGATCTCTGCCGGCGTTCTGCCTGATCTTCGCGGTACTGCCCAGCAGTCTGCTACTCGCCGAGCTCCTGCAGCATCATCAGGCGGCCAGTATGCCGGGGCGCCGGCGGTCGAGTCCGCTGAGCACCAGCAAGTATTGTCGATGTTCAGCGAGCTGATCGGCAACTGGCGGCATGCCAGTGGTGATGCGGCTATCTCACGTCTGGGCAGTCCTTCCGCGGAGCCTCTGCGTAGCAATGAACTGCTGGGCATGCTTTCCAATCTGTCTTTCAATGAAAATACGGCCGAACCGGTACAGCGCATCGACATGCGCGCGCAGATCAACCAGCTACTGACCCAGCACCGTGAACTCAGTGGCCAGGCCCGTGGCCTGGAGCGGGTTGATGATGACGTCATCAGCCTGGTATCGATGCTGTTTGATTTTATTCTGGATGATCCGCAATTACCCTCTGCGGTGAAGGTGCTGATTGGGCGTCTGCAGCTGCCGATCCTGCGCGTGGCCATCGCCGACAAGCGTTTCTTCAGCCAGTCCAGCCACCCGGCGCGACGTCTGCTGAATGAGCTGGCACGCGCCACCATGGGATGGAACGACCACGATGACTTGCGTCGTGATCAGTTGCATACGATGCTTGAAGGGATTGTTGAGCGCTTGCATGGGCAAGCCGAGCCGGACCCCGAGCTGTTTGCCAGTTTGCACACTGAGCTGACCGGCTTTCTTAACGTTGAAAAGCGTCGCTCTGAGCGTCTCGAGCAGCGCACCCGTGACTCTGAAGAAGGCAAGGCGCGAATTGAGGATGCGCGCAACCAGGTTGCAGCGTCTCTGAATGCACTGCTGTTGGGCAAGACCTTGCCGGTTTTCGTGATTGATTTTCTGCGTGATACCTGGAGCCAGGTGATGCAGATGGCCAACTTGCGTGAGGGTCAAGGCTCCGCTGCCTGGAAACACGCTGAAGATACGGCCAAACGGTTACTCGACAGTATCGAGCCGCTGGCAGATGACGCTTATGCTGAGCGTGAAGCATTGAACACCGACGTACGCAAGGCTCTAGCCCAGGGTCTTAAGCTGGTCGGTATGCGCTCGGAGCAGGGGGCGCCGTTGCTGATGCGACTCAAGCAGTTGCAAGAGGCAATCATTACCATGCCTGAGTTGGAGCCTGATCCCCAGTCGGTTCCGCTGTTGACTGAAACCTTGTTTGAGCAGGTAGACAAGGCTGAGCCCCCCCTTCTTGATGTGGCGGCAGAGATGGTTGAGCCTGCTGCCCTGCCAGAGCCTGAAGCAGAGGTTGAGTCATTGCCTGCGCCGGAGTCCGATGCCCCGCAGCCTGAGTCCGTAGTCGCGGAGTCCGCTCCGTCTGTGCAGGACCAAGCGCTGGCCAAGCCGGTTGCACTCAAGCCTGAAGCTAAGGAGGTAGCGCCCCGTGAGCCGGCTCGCCGCGTGCCGGTCATTGAGCGAGTGCTGGTTGATGAGCCGGTTATGGAAGCGCCTGCTTCAGAGCCCGCAGTTGAGCTGGTAGGCGACTTGCCGGATGCCAAAGCAACTGAATGGGTTGCTGCCCTGCATACAGGTAGCTGGTTCGAGCTCAGCCTGGCTGAAGGCGAGCCGGTTCAACGCTGCAAGTTGGCGGCGATCATCAGCTTCAGTGGCAAGTATATCTTCGTCAATCGAACTGGCATGAAGGTTGCCGAGTTTTCCACGGCCGCTCTGGGCCAGCACTTTGTGGCTGGATTGATCAGGGTGCTGGACGACAATCAGTTGTTTGATCGCGCCCTGGAGTCGGTAATCGGCAATTTGCGCCGTATCCAGTCTGGCAAGAACTGAGCCTGGCCTACTGTTGCAGCGGCCTTTGGGCTGCTAGCATGACGTTTTTGCCAAGTGACTGCGTCCATGCATATTGATGTCCTGTCAGGCTGGCTTGATCAGGCTGAGCAATGCCCTTCACCTCACTTCAATGCCCGCCCAGCGGATGCACAGGTGTCTCTGCTCGTCATCCATAACATCAGTTTGCCGCCGGGGGAGTTTGGTGGCGGTTTCGTACAGCCTTTTTTTCAGGGAAAACTGGATTCAAGCCAGCATTCCTACTTTGCTCAGATTGCCAGCCTGCGCGTTTCAGCGCATTTCCTGATTGAGCGCAACGGGCGCATTACCCAGTTCGTATCCTGCAATGACCGGGCCTGGCACGCGGGTGTTTCCTGCTATGCTGGTGTTGCAGATTGCAATGATTACTCGATTGGCGTCGAGTTGGAGGGCGTGGATGACGTTCCTTACACGGATGACCAGTACCAGTCACTGATTCAGTTGACCCAGGCTTTGCTGCAGACCTATGTGGCGATAGATTGCTACCGGATAACCGGACATGAGTTCATTGCGCCGGGCCGCAAGACCGATCCGGGCCTGGCGTTTCATTGGCAACGTTACCTGCGTGCTTTGACAAGGCAAGATGACAATCACATGGGCGGGAGTCCTCAATGAGTTTTTTGGCACTGGTTCTGGTTGCTCTGGTTCTGCGCTTCACTCCCTGGCGAAGGGGTTTTCCGGTCGATGTGCTGTCGGTTCTTGTGCGCTCGGTAGCCACCGCTACCCTGTCTCGTCCCATCTGGCTTGCAATTGCCTTGCTGGTAATGCCATTGCTGCTCTGCGGTCTGTTGTTGTGGCTCGCAGAAGGGCTGGCCTATGGTCTGGTAACCCTCTCGCTGCATGCGCTGGTATTGTTGCTTTGTGTTGGTCGATCTGATCCCTTGGGCAGCATGGCAAGCAATATCGAAGAAGCCTGGCAGCGTGGGGATCAGGAAGCAGCCGCGTTGCTCGCCGAGCGTGATTTACAGTTGGATGCCACCAGTCCTGAGTCACTGCTGCTGGGCTTGCGTGGTGAGCTGGCCTGGGAGAGCTTTCAGGGTTATTTTGCTCCGGCTTTCTGGTATCTGCTGTTGGGGCCGGTAGGCGCGCTGTTATACCGTTTGATTGCCAATTTCCAGCGCCAGGGTGAGCATCCGTTGCAACCTGTTATGTCTTCGGCGCGGCATGCGCTGGACTGGCTACCGGCACGACTTGTTGGATTGAGCCTGGCGCTGGTAGGGCATTTTGACCGAGTGCTGCTGACCCTGCGTGTCCAGTTATTGAGTTGGGATACGCAGTCCCGGGAGCTGATCGCGCGCTGTGTTGAATCAGCTCAGAGTGCTACGCTGGACGATCAGGGCGAGGCCGTTATGATCATGCGGCCGGTGCGTATTTTGCTGACAAGAAGCCTGATGGTGTGGGCAGTTTGTGTCGCCTTTATCAATCTAATCGGCTAAAGATCGAGCATCCAGAGCCGATAAGCAATTTAAGCTGTCTTATTCCGAGGCAGTTGCTGAAGAGCATAATAAGAATTGGAACACTGGCAGGATGCTGGTACCGCTTTTGCCTGAATGCCGGAGCTGCGCAAACCGGCATGACACCTCCCCCGACCAGGGGCCTGTATTTGAGGAGAGTTCTGAGTGAATAGTCTTATGGCCCCTGCCGTGGCGCTGATGAATCGCCTGAGTTATGGCATGAAGTTCTGCCTGATCAGCCTGTTGTTTTTTGTGCCGCTTGGTATCGTCAGCAGCATGCTGGTGCAGCAGGCCTACGAGCGCGTTCAGATTACCGAGCGGGCACTCGACAGCATGACGCTGTTACGCCAGAGCATGGCCATTCTGCGTGATGCAGAAGCCTTGCGCGATATTGATATGGTCAATGTGCAACTGGGCCAGGGCGAGTATGCAGCGGACCTCGAACAGCGCTCGCAGACGCTGCGTAAACGGGTAATTGATGGCCTTGCGGCACTTGAACTGGACTTGTCAGACCCCGACGCGGCTGATCTGGTTACCAAGCGCAATGAGATAATTCAAGCCTATGAACGCATGGCAGGCGAGTCGCCTCGTAATCGGGGTGCACTGTCATCCCTGGCCCTGGGCGAAGTGACCTCCTTGCTGAGCTTTACCGCCACCTATGCCGGGTTGCCTCAGGATTACGACCGCAATATTCGACAGCTCAGTGATGTGCTGATCAATGTCACGCCAAGCATCACCTCTGCCCTGGGTACGGGTCGTTCGGTCGGCGCTTATTCGATTGGTCTGGGTTATCTCAACTCGGATGCCAGCCGTGACATGGATGCATTATTTGAAAGCATGCAGTTGATGACTGGCAACTACGAACAGGTGTTGTCACTGGTGCTCGCCGATGCCAACCTTGCCGGGTTGCGCAGCAGCTCCGAGGCCAGTGTCGACAGCCTCAATGTAACCGCGCAGATCTTCGAAGACGATATCATTCTGGCCAATACGCTGTCGGGCCAGTGGTCTGATTACTTTATGCGGATTACCAGTGAAATCGACAAGACCTATGCCTTCAACCAGTCGGTACTGGATACGCTGGAGCAGGTTCTGGTGACGCGCATGGGCGAAAACGTCCGGGCCATGACGGTACTCATTGTTTCCCTGTCGCTGGTTGGCCTTTTGATCGTTTACCTGTACGCCGGCTTCTACATGGCTACCCGTCGCACGCTCAAGCGCCTGTCCTTATTGATGAGTCAGGTAGCCGGTGGTGACATGACGGTTCAGGTTGAGGTTGACAGCCGTGATGAACTGGGAGCGCTGGCCAGTGAACTGAATGACACCGTAGCGCGTATTCGCGAGCTGATTCGTCAGGTCAGCCAAACCGCTACTCATGTCCATCAGCAGTCACAGCAGGTCGAACAGATTTCCAGCGAAAGCAGCCATGCGGTGGCTTCGCAACGCTCGCAGATCGAGCAAGTGGCAACGGCCATGAACGAGATGTCCGCTACCTCCCAGGAAGTGGCGCGCAGCGCCTCCATGGCCGTGACCAGCGCCGAGCAGGTGAATACCGAAACCCTGAATGGCCGTCGACTGGTCGAGTCCTCGGTTGACGGTATTGAAAAGCTTTCTGGCGAAATCGAAAACTCGGTCAAGGTCATTAACAAACTCGCTGAAGACAGCAGTTCAATCAGTCGCGTACTGGAAGTGATCAAAGGCGTTGCAGAACAGACCAACCTGTTGGCGCTGAACGCCGCGATCGAGGCTGCGCGAGCGGGTGAGCAGGGGCGTGGCTTTGCCGTAGTGGCTGATGAGGTGAGAACCCTCGCACGGCGTACCCAGCAATCGACTGAAGAGATCGAGCAGATGATTGCCCGCTTGCAGGAAGGTGTCAGCGGTGCGGTCAAGGCTATGGGCGCCAGTCATGGCATGACCGGTGCCACGGTTGATGCCTCGCTCAAGGTACAGGACGCGCTGGGCAATATCCTTCAGGCGGTGACCCAGATTGTGGACCAGAGTCAGCAGATTGCTGCTGCGGCAGAAGAGCAGACCGCGGTCAGTCACGACATCGATCAGAATATCGTGCAGATCAATCAGGCCGGTGAACGCACCGCCGAGGGCGCACGGCAGGCTGAGCAGTCCAGCAATAGGATGGGGCAACTGGTCAAGGACCTGCAGCAGATTATCAGCGCTTTCCGGGTCTGACGCTCATCGACATCCCCCGGCCGAGGCGGAACTCGGCCAGTCCCAGGGGGTTACTGCACTGACTCCGAGTTTGGCTCCCGGGAAGGTTGAGTTCCATCTCGACCAGCGGCGCTGTTGTTGGGCACCTTGGCTGAGGTGAAACTCGGCTGCTCCCAGAGCATGATTGAACGACGGTCGATGTCTTTACTCTGCCGGTTTGGGTTTGGGCGCCCAGAGTACTTCGGGGGTTCCTTCGCGCTGGGCAATACCGCGTGCCATGACAAACAGCAGATCAGACAGGCGATTCAGGTATACCGGTGCTTGTTCGTTGACCGCTTCGTGGTTGGCCAGCGTCAGATAGCGTCGTTCAGCGCGCCGGCAGATGCTGCGGGCCAGGTGCGCTGCCGCCACGCAGCGTGAGCCGCCGGGCAGAATGAAGTTCTTCAGCGGTTCCAGACTGGCATTGAAATGGTCGATGAGGTTCTCCAGTTCGGTGACATCGCTGGCCTCAATGATCTCGTAGCCTGGCACTGCCAGCTCACCACCCAGATCAAACAGCCGATGCTGTACCGGTGCCAGAACCAGAGCCAATTCATCCAGCTGTTGAGCTTTCAGATCAGCAATGAGTACACCTAATTGACTGTTCAATTCATCAACGCTGCCCATGGCCTCGATGCGAGGATGATCCTTACCGATCCGCCGGCCATCGGCCAGGCCGGTTTCACCATCGTCGCCGGTGCGGGTATAGAGTTTGCTCAGACGGTAGCCCATGTTGCGCCTCGTTGGTAAATGACAATTTGCAGTGAGCGCAAGCCTAGCCTGAAAGCGTTCAGGGGCAAAGGCCGGGCTTACTGCTGATAAAGCCCAAGCGTTGCCAGATGTGTCTTCAGTCGAATATGCAAAGACCTGAGTGTCGCTAGGTGCAGGCCGGCCGCCATAGCGCTGTTGCAAGCAAAGCCGGTTATATAGTCGATCTCGGTAGGCCGTCCGGCATGCATGTCCTGGCGCATGGACGAGCTGTTATTGGCGGTCGCCTGGATAACAGCGTTAATGCGCTCGGACAACGCCTCCTGCTCGATCTCCAGGTTCTGCGCCCGCAGCAGTTGCCGCAGCTCGCCGATCAGAAGCGGTAGCTCTGCCTGGGCGTGCAGCGGAACATCGCCGTTGCAGCAATCATGCAAGACGGTATAGGGATTGATGGCACAGTTGATCGCCAGTTTGATCCATAGCACTTGCAGGATATCGGCCTGCCACTGCCAATCAATGCAGTCGCCGGGCAGGGCGTTGAGCCAATGGGGGCAAGGCAGGCCATGCGGGTCCCCGATCTGGGTTACCCCCTTGCCGGCCCAGACCACATGGCAGGGGGTACGGCGCCAGGCACCATCGGTCACGCTGGCATACAGCACCTGCTGGCTTAACAACGCGCTGATCTGCTGCTGGCTACCCAATCCGTTTTGCAGTAACAGGACGCTGGCGTCTGCGCGCAGTCGGAGTTTCAGGCGCTGGACGGCCGACAAGCTGGCATGCGACTTGGTCGCGACTATCAGGTGCTGTATAGGGCTGTCATGGCTGTCTGGGGTTTCGACGCGAACCGGGATATGGCGGTATTTACCCTGGTGCTCAAGGGTCATCTGATCGCCGGCCTGTTGCCAATGCTGTCGGGCGACCGCATCACGCACCAGCAGGGTAACCGGCAGTCCGGCCTGAATCAGCCGGGCTACCCACAGCAGTCCGAGACTGCCGGCACCGAGAATATGCAGCATGTCAGCGCGAGGGCGACCAGCGAACCTCGGTGATCAGGCTGGTGGCGTAGGCTTCAGCCAGGTGGCGTTCAACCTTGTCCAACAGCTCTCCCGCTTGCGGCAGGTTGTGCTTGTTGTCGACCGTGCACAGGGCCATACCGGCCCGCACCGACAGATAGCCTTCACTGGTCTTGAACGCCTTGAGATTCAGGCCGTCATGCAGCCGTTTGAAGCTGGCTGGGTTGCAGTCCTTGGGGTCGTCGGCCAGGGTCACAATGGCAAAGGTATTGTTGCCAACCCGGGCGATCACATCGGTCGGTCTGACCAACTGCTGCAAGCGCCGGGCAATACCCTTGAGCAATTCCTGCTGCACGCTTTCGCCAAGTTTCAAGGTCAGTTCTTCAAGGTTTTGCACGCCCAACACCAGAACGCAGCAGATACCACCGCGTGCCTCGACATTGCGCAACACTTCACCCAGACGTTGCAGGGTATAGCGGCGGTTGCCCAAGGCCGTCAGGCTGTCGACCAGGTTGTGTTCTTCCAGCTGTGCATTGTTGTCCGCCAGCATGCGGTTTTCGTCCAGCAGGCGGTTGATCAGTTGGGAGATGCGGTCGGCGGCGTAGATGCGGGGCAGCAGTTGCTCGTTCATCGAGGATTTGCTGATGAAGTCGTCAACACCACGATCGAATGCTTCGCTCAGTACATTGTCACCTTCGCGTGCGGTCAGCAGCACCACATAGGTGTAATGGCCGCTCTGTTCGTCTGCCTGACGTACACGCGTGGTCAACTCCAGTCCGTCCATTTCAGGCATCAGCCAGTCCGCGACCATCACGCTGGCGGGGCGAGCTTCATGCATGGCCAGTGCATCCATGGCGGTATTGGCAAAGCGGATATCGGCATAACCTGCCCTTGTCAGGTTATGGCCTATGACCGCACTGCTGAACTTGGTGTCATCCACCACCATGATGCTGAGTTGCGGATTGGGCATGGCAAGGCTCCGATCAATTAAACAATTCGCGTTATAATGCCACGAGCTTGAGTCTTTTTTTGCAATTTATGTCATATAAATGATGTTTAGTAGGGGTAATGCATGCCTTCATTTGATGTCGTGTCCGAACTGGACAAGCATGAAGTAACCAACGCCGTCGATAACGCCATGAAAGAGCTTGAACGTCGCTATGACTTGCGTGGCAAGGGTAACTTCGTTTTCAAGGACAAGGATCTGACGGTCAATATTACCGCCGATGCCGACTTTCAGCTGGAGCAGATGCTCGACATCCTCAAGCTCAGTCTGGCCAAGCGCAAGATCGATATTCAGTGCCTGGAGGTCAAACCGGCCTTTGCATCGGGCAAGCAGGTCAAGCAGGATGTGCTGCTGAAAGAAGGCATAGACAAGGAGCTGGCGAAGAAAATCGTCTCCCTGATCAAGGACGCAAAGCTCAAGGTTCAGGCAGCCATTCAAGGGGAGCAGGTACGCGTAACCGGCAAGAAACGCGATGATCTGCAGGAGGCCATGGCCGTATTACGCTCAGCCAGTCTCGACATGCCTCTGCAATTCAATAACTTCCGTGATTGACGCGCGGACAATACGAGGAAAACGGCATGGAAGAAATAACACAACAGCTCGGTGAACTTCAGGCCGAATGGATGCCGATGGTAATGCAGTACGGCAGCCAGGTATTATTGGCTATCGTCACCCTGTTGGTCGGTTGGTGGATTGTTGGCCGGATTACCCGTGGCATTTTGCTGTTGATGGAAAAACGTAACGTCGACAGAACGCTGCATGGCTTTATCGGCGCCATCATCGGCATGGGCCTCAAGGTTCTGCTGTTGGTCAGCGTGGCGGGCATGATCGGGGTGGAAACTACCTCCTTTATAGCCTTGATCGGTGCCGCAGGTCTGGCTGTAGGTCTGGCCCTGCAGGGCAGTCTGGCCAACTTTGCCGGCGGCATGCTGATCCTCATTCTGCGGCCGTTCAAGGCCGGTGAGTACATTGAAGCTCAGGGTGTAGCAGGCACGGTAGACAGCATTTCGATCTTTCATACCGTGTTGAAAACACCGGATAACAAGACGGTGATTGTGCCCAACGGCAGCCTGTCGAACGGCAATATCATCAATTATTCCCGTCAGCCGACCCGGCGCGTGGATGTCAATATCGGTATCGACTACGGTGACAGCGTCAAACAGGCACGTGAGATTCTTCTGGGGATTGCGCAGGCTGATGCCCGTGTACTGAAAGACCCGGAAGCTGTCGTCTGGCTTGCCGGCCTGGGCGAGAGCTCGGTTGACCTGTCCCTGCGCATGTGGGCCAAGACAGAAGACTACTGGGGTGTGTTCTGGGACGTACAGGAGTTGGCCAAGGAGCGCTTTGATGAGGCCGGCATCACGATTCCTTTCCCGCAGCGCACGCTGCACATGGTTGCCCCCGCGGCGACCGAGCAAGCCTGATCGATGTTATCGGGGCTGCATCGGCAGCCCCGACTTCCCCATGGCTCAATCAATACCTGGCCGCTGCTGGCGGTCTGGGTGTGCCAGTTTCAGCAGCATGAACGCCAGCACGATGGCCGGGATTCCGGTCAGTCCGGTGATCAGGAAGAAATTGATCCAGCCAACATGGGCGGCCAACAGGCCAGTAAAGCCGGCGGCAAACTGGCCGGGCAGGGTCATCAAGGAGCTGAACAGGGCATATTGTGTTGCGGTGTAGGCGGTATTGGTGAGGCTGGACAGGTAGGCAATGAAAACCGCAATGGCCAGACCGCCGGTCACGTTATCAGCAATGATGGCCATGATCAGGCCGTATGTCTCGGGTCCGATATAAGCCAGCCAGGCAAAGGTCAAATTGGTTGCTGGTGCCATGAAAACGGTAAACATCAGAACCGCTGCAATACCGAAGCGCGCCACCAGCAGGCCTCCAAGTGCAGCCCCCAGCAATGTCATACCCAGCCCGAAAGCAGCAGCAATATTGGCAATTTCCTGTTTGCTGAAGCCAATATCCAGATAAAAGGGGTTGGCCATGGTGCCCATGAAGATATCAGTCAGGCGGAAGCAGCCGATAAACATCAGGATCAGCAAGGCCACCTTGCCGTAGCGTCCGAAGAACTCGCTGATAGGGTCAACGAAAACCTCTGTCAGCCAGTCGCGGATGGCGGCCTGCCGGCCCGGGGCGAGATGCGATCGGTCGCGCGCTTGACGAAGTGCGACCTTGGGTTCGGCAATGCATAGCGTGGTGATGATGCCGATCAGCATCAGCAGCGCCATGCACAGATAAGCAAGAGTCCAGCCGTTGATAACGGTGATCAGTCCGGAGTCATAAAGCAGGCTGTAGAAGGAATCCAATGCCACCCGGAAAAAGGTGCCAATTCGCGAGCCGCTGCCTTGGGCAAGGCTGTCGCCGGACGGGGAAAAATCCGGAGCAAGGGCTGCCAGGTGCAGTGCGCCGGCACCTGCAGCCAGGATGGCTACGCGGTAGCCGGTGACATAGTTGGCGGCCATGGCGGCCTGGCGATGTTTGGCTTCAGCTTCAACCCGGTAGGCATCGATGGCAATATCCTGGGTTGCCGATGCAAAGGCAGTGACCACGGCGAAAATGACAATCAGCTGCAGGTTGTCACGCGGATCGGTCACGGCCATGCCGAACAGCGAGGCGGCAATACTCAACTGTGCCAGTAACATCCAGCTGCGCCGCCGTCCCAGCAGGCGGCCAAGCACAGGCAAGTCGACACGATCGACGATCGGCGCCCACAGTACCTTGATCGAATGCGCGATGCCGACCCAACTGAGAAAGCCGATTGCCGCCAGGTTGATACCCAGATCACGCAGCCAGGCACTGAAGGTGCCGCCGACCAGGAGAAGCGGCAAGCCGGCGGAGAATCCGAGAAACAACATGCCGATGACCCGAGGGTTTCGGTAGACGCGCAGTCCTTCATGTGCGGGCTGGATCAAGTCCTGTTGTGAACTGCTAGTCATGTGTTTCCTGTTGGTTTATGCGGTCGGGCCAGGCAAAACGTTTCATGTCAACGCGATGGCCCTCGATAATGACACCTTCGGCCTGCAAACGGCGATATTGTTCCCGGCCTGACGGGCTATCCTCGGGCAATGACAGGTAGCCGGTGCTTGCTAGCACACGGTGCCATGGCAGACTGGTATCGGGTGGCAGTTGTCCCAACCAGCGGCCTGCCAATCGCGCGCCGCGACCCATGCCCGCGAGCTTGGCCAATACCCCGTAGCTGGTAACCCGGCCCTCAGGAATGCTTGCCAGCACCTGCCAAAAGCGTTCTTTTGCTGGCGGGCTCGCCGCCGTCATATTGGCTTTGGCTGGTATTGGCTGATCAGTCATGGATAATGCCGTTTTTCACTGTCTCTCCCAATAGGTTTCCCGATGTCTGTATGCCGAGTATTGCTCTGCGTTTCTCTCATGCTGTTGTACTCAGTGTCCAGTCAGGCCGATACCCTCTGGCTGAAAAACGGTGATCGCCTGACCGGTCAGATTGAGCTGTTGGAAGGTGGCAAGCTGCATATCCTGACGGAGTTGGCCGGGCGTGTCACAGTCAGTGTGCAGAATATCAGCACCTTTGAAACCGACAATGCCCAGTTTATAAAGGTCGAAGGTCAAGCCGATCGTGCCCTTTCGGTTGAGGCTTCGGAGGTCGCAGGTGAAGTTTTGCTGCGCAATGGTGCGCCAGAGGCTGTGCCACTGAACATTTCCAGTATCGAGCAGATGCTCAGACCCAGACCCTTGGTCGAAGACTGGGTATGGGAGGGCAAGGCCTCGGCAGCACTGGATATCAAGAACAATGACACCGAACAACGCGATCTGGATCTGGCCTTCACGACCCAGGCACGGCATGGCGACTGGCGACATCAACTCGGTGGCGAGTTCGAGCGTGACTACAGAGACGATATCAAGAGCCGGCACGTTTGGAATGCAGACTATGATCTGAGTTGGTTCTTTGATGAACATTGGTTCTGGCAGACCAGCATGGGTTATAAACGCGATCACCTGAGCGACGTTGCCCGCAGCAAGCAGATAGGTATGGGTCCGGGGTATGAGTGGTGGAATAATGCCCTGGGCCGTTTTGAAACCTCTGCTCGACTGGATTACCTCGAGTTCGAGAATCGCGACGGCTCAACCGATTACTTCAATGCGCTGGGATTGGAGTGGGAATTCCGGCGCTATCTGTTCGGCAAGCGTTTCGAGTTTTTCCACGGCGCTGAATCCCTTATTCCCGACGATCCGGCAGTGGACTATGTGGTGGATGCCGAGCTTGGTTTCCGCTACTTGCTCAACAGCTGGGCGTCACTCAGTCTCCTCAGCGAATGGGATTACCTGAAGAGTACCGAGCAGGAGAGTGTCAGTGACACCCGCTACCGTCTCGGTCTGGGCGTGAACTGGTAGCAGCCAACGTACTCGGCAACTGCTCCGCTGGTCGAGATGGAACTCGACCTTCCCAGGAGCCAGACTCGGAGTCAGTGCGACACACTCCTGGGAACGGCCGAGTTCCTGCTCGGCCAACGTGCTCAACAACCGCTCCGCTGGTCGAGATGGAACTCGCGCGTCCTTAGATGCGGATACCGCCATCCAGCTCCAGAACGCGGCCAGTGTAATAGTCGTTTTCAAACAGATAGGCAGCAGAATGGGCGATTTCGTCCGGCTTGCCCATACGCTTGAGCGGAATACCCGCCGTCATTTTTTCCAGCGCCTCGGGCTTCATGCCAGCGGTCATCTCGGTTTCGATAAAGCCAGGCGCAATGGCGGCAACACGAATACCGTAACGTGCCAGTTCCTTGGCCCAGACGACAGTCAAGGCGGCCACGCCGGACTTGGCTGCCGAGTAATTGGACTGGCCCATGTTACCGGCGCGGGAAATCGACGAGATATTGATGATCAGGCCCTGGTTGCCCAGCTCGATCATTTTTGCGGCCACGTCACGGGTACAGAGGAAAACGCCGGTCAGGTTGACGTCAATCACCGATTGCCACTGTGCCAGGCCCATCTTCTGGATTTGTCCGTCCTTGTTCTTGATCAGCAGGCCATCACGCAGGATGCCGGCGTTGTTGATCAGGCCGTGGATGGCACCGAAGTCAGCCGCAACCTGATTGACCATGGTCTCGACCTGCTCTTCGTTGGCCACGTTGCAGAGATAGGAACGGGCCTGACTGCCGGCGGCTTCACACGCGGCAACCGCTTCGTCGAGTCGATCCTGGTTGAGGTCGACCAGCGCCAGTTTGGCGCCCTTGGCAGCAAGATACTCAGCCATGGCACGGCCTAGACCCTGTCCACCGCCAGTGATGATGATTACGCTGTCTTTCAATTGCATGATTGGCACTCCTCAAAGCCAGGTATGAAAAAGAATGGCGGCAAGCATGCCCGAGTCACGGCAATTTTAGAATACCCGTAACCTGTTTATGGTCACCTTTTGACCTTACGCCGATGTTGTGAGCGGCTAATTGCTTGACTTAACCGTCCGTCGGCAAGGGTTGAAAAGACCCTCAGGCGAACCCACATAGTGACTATTGCTTATTTCATGAGGCCGTCATGCCCTTTATACGTTTGTTGTTGTTGGCTTTTCTTCTGCTTGAACTGGCCAGTCTGATTGTCTTGGGCCAACGCACCGGCGTCGGCATGACCTTGCTATGGGTGCTGTTCAGTGCCGTACTCGGGATTTTGATCATCAAGAGTCAGGGCTGGGCCATGTTGCAGCGACTGCAACAGCGCATGACCGAGGACCGCTCGCCCTTTGGCGTATTGAAGTCCGGTATGTGGGGCGTTCTGGCTGGCTTGCTGCTGGTTTTCCCCGGCCTGATCACCGATCTGTTGGCGCTGCCTTGTCTTTTACTGGCCTGGCGCCACCGCAACGATATCCCCCCTGGCGAACCCGGTGGCCCGACTGTCTGGAGCCGCGATGGCCATCACATCATCGAGGGTGAGTGGCAGCCGGGTGAAGACGGCCCGGCAAAGCCCGAGCGGCGGATTGATCGCGAGTAAAAAACTTCATTGGGGGACTTGAAATGTCTCTGAGCTCACCCCATTAACCCAACACCAGTTTTGACAGGCCCCGACGACGGGGCTGAACGGAACAGTGACGTTGCCCCTGGCGCGTCCTTTGGACCGCGAGGTCCGATTCAACTTGAAATGCTGGCCTGCCAGCCTTTGACATTCACTTTGGGAGACTCATAACGATGAAAATTCGTCCGTTACACGACCGCGTAGTCGTTCGTCGCAGCGAAGAAGAAACTAAAACCGCTGGTGGCATCGTTCTGCCTGGTTCTGCCGCAGAAAAGCCGAATACCGGTGTGGTTATTGCCGTGGGTACCGGTCGTCTTCTCCAAAACGGTGAAGTGCATGCTATGGGTGTAAAAGAAGGTGACAAAGTTATCTTTGGCCCAGCTGGCTACGGCGGTCCCAGTGTTATCAAGATCGATGGTGAAGACCTGCTGATCATGAGCGAATCCGAAATCTACGGTGTACTGGAAGCCTGATAACGGCTGACCCCCCTCTGCACTCAACGAATTCATTGAAGGAAAGCGAAAATGGCTGCTAAAGAAGTTAAATTTGGTATTTCTGGTCGTAACAAGATGCTCGCCGGTGTCAACATCCTGGCTGACGCGGTCAAGGCGACCCTGGGGCCAAAGGGCCGCAACGTACTGATCGAGCGCAGCTACGGCGCGCCGATGATTACAAAGGACGGCGTTTCCGTCGCCAAGGAAATCGAGCTGAAAGACAAGTTTGAAAACATGGGCGCCCAGCTGGTCAAGGACGTCGCTTCCCGCGCCAACGATGACGCCGGCGACGGTACTACTACCGCTACCGTTCTGGCTCAGGCGATCGTTACCGAAGGTCTGAAGTCGGTTGCTGCCGGCATGAACCCGATGGATCTGAAACGCGGCATCGACAAGGCCACTACCGCCATCGTTGCCGAGATCAAGAAACTGGCCAAGCCCTGTGCCGACTCCAAGGCCATTGCCCAGGTCGGTACCATCTCCGCCAACTCCGACGAGTCCATCGGCAAGATCATTGCCGAAGCCATGGATCGCGTAGGCAAGGAAGGCGTTATCACCGTTGAAGAAGGTTCCGGCCTGGACAACGAACTGTCCGTCGTAGAAGGCATGCAGTTCGATCGTGGCTACCTGTCTCCCTACTTCGTCAACAAGCCCGAGACCATGTCTGCCGAGCTGGATAACCCCTATATCCTGCTGGTCGACAAGAAAATTTCCAATATCCGCGAAATGCTGCCGACGCTGGAAGCGGTGGCCAAGTCCGGTCGTCCGCTGATGATCGTGGCTGAAGACGTTGAAGGCGAAGCCCTGGCTACCCTGGTGGTCAACAACATGCGTGGTATCGTCAAGGTCGCTGCGGTCAAGGCCCCGGGCTTTGGTGATCGTCGCAAGGCCATGCTGCAGGACATCGCTATCCTCACCGGCGGTACCGTGATCAGCGAAGAAGTGGGCCTGAGCCTGGAAAGTGCTGGTCTTGAACACTTGGGTCAAGCCAAGAGCGTGCAGATCAACAAGGATAACTCCACCATTATCGATGGTGCCGGTGCCAAGATGGATATCGAAGCCCGCGTTGGCCAGATTCGCAAGCAGGTTGAAGACACCACGTCCGATTACGACCGTGAGAAGCTGCAAGAACGTCTGGCCAAGCTGGCTGGCGGTGTTGCCGTGATCAAGGTCGGTGCCGCGACTGAAGTGGAAATGAAAGAGAAGAAACACCGCGTTGAAGACGCCCTGCATGCGACTCGCGCTGCGGTTGAAGAAGGCGTGGTTCCTGGCGGTGGTGTAGCCCTGGTTCGTGCTCTGCAGGCTATCGACGGTATGGTTGGCGACAATGACGACCAGACTGTCGGCATCAACCTGCTGCGTCGTGCTGTGGAGTCGCCGTTCCGTCAGATCGTTACCAATGCCGGTGACGAGGCTTCCGTGGTGCTGGACAAAGTCAAGGCCGGCACAGGTAACTACGGTTACAACGCCGCTACTGGTGAGTACGGCGATATGATCGAAATGGGTATCCTCGATCCGGCCAAGGTTACTCGCAGCGCGCTGCAGGCGGCTGCCTCGGTAGCCAGTCTGATGATCACCACTGAAGCCATGATTGCCGAGCTGCCGGAAGAGAAGCCAGCCATGCCGGACATGGGCGGTATGGGTGGTATGGGTGGCATGGGCGGCATGATGTAATCGCTTTTTACAGCCTATAGCAGTCAAAAAACCCGGCGCCGATAGGTGCCGGGTTTTTTATTGGGTGTGAGAAATGTAAGCGATTGCCTACAGCAGCTGTAAGACAATTTGCTTTTATGTTGTGCGCAGGACCTATGCTTTGGCTGAGGAAAAAAGGTAACACTTTGTATAGGTTGAATTATTTTACGAATATGTAGCAGGGATAACCCGTATGGGTGGGCTTGTGCAGGAAGTGTATCGGGATATGATGTGTCCAAGCGTTACGGAAAACGCTGCTCAGGAAGGATTCCAGAGCCAGGGAAAGTCAGGAAGGCTGAGTCAGGATGACTGGACACGGATGCCATACATGGACGGAAGAGTGGGCGGGTAATACCGCCCCTTTTTTTGCCTGCAGAATACCTGTCTGACAGGCGGGCCGTCATCAACGACCCGCCCATGCTTCAGAAGCGAAAGCCAATCCCCATACGATACACAATCGGGTCAACTTCGACGCTATCAGCGGTAAGACGGCTTACGCCTGCCACATTGTACTCAGCGTCGGTTTCAAGACCGCTATAGTTGATCTCACCAAAGACATTGAAGTCGTCTGCCAGCTTGTAGCGTAACCCGGCACCGGCGAGCCAGCCTGTGGCATTGTCAATCGACAGGCTTGCTGGTCCGACGTTACTGACAAAACCAGCACTGGGTTTCTCGCCATCAACTCGGGCGTGAATAGCGCCAGCCTGCAGATAGGGTTGCAGGCTGCCTTCAGTATTGAAGGTGTATTGTCCAACGAGTGTCAGAACATCCAGATCAAATGAACCAACGTTGCCTAAACCCAAGCCTTTTTCTTTAACGTCATGCTCAAGCCCGGTCGTGTAGCTTGCAACCACGGATAGGCTTGGGCTGAAATGATAGCCCAAACCGATAAAGTAACTTTGGTCGGCGCTGATAGCGTCGACACTGCTGGGTAGTGTGCCGCCATCCAGGTTGAGGTTGTCGCTGGTTACATCCTGTGGTGCTACTCGGGTCCAGCCGCCCTGAAGCTCGAACTGAGCGAGTGCGGGCGTGGCAATGATCAAAGAAGAGGTTCCAAGAACTGCCAGTGCAAGGGCCTTTTTGTTCATGTGATTTTCCTGAGTGAATGAATGAAGTTAAGCAACTTAACCACTATCAGAAATCTGCACCCGAACCGTCAATCAAACTCCTGTTTCTGATTTTTTCGGTTAAATATCATAATGATGGCAAATTAAGGCAAAGCGAAAAGTTCAAGGCC
This sequence comes from Halopseudomonas sp. 4NH20-0008, assembly GCF_057548395.1. NCBI lineage: Bacteria > Pseudomonadati > Pseudomonadota > Gammaproteobacteria > Pseudomonadales > Pseudomonadaceae > Halopseudomonas > Halopseudomonas sp. 4NH20-0008. Next base: position 42,505 of record NZ_BAAJMD010000007.1, on the reverse strand, counting down.
AAGTTGTAATAATGCGTGTCGTTAGGCAGTGTTTTTCGCTGTCTGACTGATCAGAGTAAATAAAAAAACCGGTCGTATGACCGGTTTTTTAACAGCAGTAACTGGGTTTTAGCGCTCGAGGTACTGCAGCTTGTCCGGCACGCCATCCCACTCTTCGGCATCTTCCAGCGCATCTTTCTTTTCTGCGATGTTTGGCCAGATTTCAGCCAGCTCGGCATTCAGCTCGGTGAACTCCTGCATATCCTCTGGCACTTCATCTTCAGAGAAAATCGCATTGGCAGGGCATTCCGGCTCGCAGAGTGCGCAGTCAATGCATTCGTCCGGGTGAATGACCAGGAAGTTCGGGCCTTCGTAGAAACAGTCGACAGGGCAGACCTCAACGCAATCGGTGTACTTGCACTTGATGCAGTTGTCGGTAACAACAAAAGTCATGGTGGGGTCTCCATCAGGATCAGGCGTTCTGGATAATGGCGCGTAGTCTAGCAGTTTTTAACCTGTGGTACAGACTGTCGATGCTAATTGCAGAGGTTGGCCGCCATTACCAGCGAGTTAATGCAAATAACTATTATTTAACTTTATCAGCCGCTTTCGGCCTTCCATTTATACAGCAACTCCAGTGCCTGGCGTGGGGTCAGGTCATCCGGGCGCAGTGCGTCCAATGCCTCGACAAGCGGGTGGCTGGCCTGGGCAAACAGATCATTCTGCTGTGGCGCGGTTGCTGGGCGTGCGGGTTGATTCAGACTTTGCTGCTCAAGCTTGGCCAAGTGCTCGCGGGCCCGTTCTATCACCTGGCGCGGTACCCCCGCCAGTTGCGCTACCTGCAGGCCGTAACTCTGGCTGGCCGGGCCGGGCAGGACGCTGTGCAGGAAGACGATGCGTTCGTTGTGCTCAGTGGCATTCAGGTGCACGTTGGCCACGCCGGGATCGGATTCGGCCAGCGCCGTCAGCTCGAAGTAGTGCGTGGCAAACAGGGTAAAGGCACGCAGATGCGCCAGATACTCGGCGGCAGACCAGGCCAGGGACAGGCCATCAAAGGTGCTGGTCCCGCGTCCCACCTCATCCATCAGCACCAGACTGGCGTCGGTGGCATTGTGCAGAATGTTGGCGGTTTCGCTCATTTCCACCATAAAGGTCGAGCGGCCGCCGGCCAGGTCGTCACTGGAACCGATACGGGTAAAAATGCGGTCCATGGGCGACAGTCTGACGTTGCGTGCCGGAACGTAGCTGCCGATATGCGCCAGCAAAACGATCAGTGCGGTCTGGCGCATATAGGTGGATTTGCCGCCCATGTTCGGGCCAGTGATGACCAGCATGCGGGTGTCCAGATCGAGATCCAGGCCGTTGGCGACAAAGGGCCCGTCCAGCACCTTCTCGACTACCGGGTGACGACCGTCTTCGATATGCAGTTCGCTGCCCTGAACAAAGTCCGGGCGGCAGTAATCCAGGGCGCTGGCCCGTTCAGCCAGGGTACAGAGCACGTCCAGTTCGGCCAGACTCGCGGCGCTGTCCTGCAGTCTGGCCAGATCGTCGTTCAGGCGTTCAAGCAGCTCGTCATACAGCTGCTTTTCCCTTGCCAGTGCGCGGCTGCGGGCCGACAGGGCCTTGTCTTCAAAGGTTTTCAGTTCCGGGGTGATAAAACGTTCTGCGCCTTTCAGCGTCTGGCGGCGAATATAGTCAACTGGCGCTTGATCGGCCTGCCCGCGGGATAGCTCGATAAAATAGCCATGTACGCGGTTGTAGCCGACCTTCAAGGTCGAGAGACCGGTGCGCTCGCGCTCACGGGTTTCCAGATCGATCAGATACTGCCCGGCGTTCTCGCTGATATTCAGCAGTTCATCCAGCTCGGCGTCATAGCCGGGTTTGATCACACCCCCTTCGCGTATCACCACGGGCGGGTTGTCGATAATGGCACGCTCGAGCAACGTGGCCAGTTGCGGGTAGGTCTGAACAGTCTCGGCCAGGGTCCGGAGGTGCGGACTGCTCAGCGGCTGCAAGGCCTCCTGCAGCTCAGGCAGAACCATCAGGGCATCGCGCAGACGCGCCAGATCCCGAGGCCGGGCCGAACGCAGAGCAACGCGGGCGAGAATCCGCTCGATATCACCAATGCCCTTGAGCAGCGGCTGCAGCGTTTCAAACTGATGGTTGTCGAGCAGGTTGGCAATGCTGTCCTGGCGCGCAGTGAGCACACCCAGGTCGCGCAGCGGTCGGTTCAGCCAGCGTGATAGCAGGCGACTGCCCATGGCGGTGGCGCTGTGATCAAGCACATCCAGCAGGGTGTTGTCACGGCCTCCGGTCAGGTTGCTGTCGATCTCCAGATTGCGCCGACTGGCGCCATCGATGACCACGCTGTCTTCAAAGCGCTCCAGCTGGATGCTGCGGATATGCGGTAGGGCTGTGCGCTGGGTTTCCCGGGCATAGCTGAACAGGGCGCCCGCTGCGCCCAGACCCAGGGTCAGATCCTGGCAGCCAAAGCCGACCAGATCCTTGGTGGCAAATTGTTGGGTCAGGGCCTTGAAGGCGCTGTCACGGTCAAATTCCCAGGGTGCCCGGCGGCGCACGGCACGGCGCCGTTCGATAGGGGTATTGCTTTCCCAGTCATCCGGGATCAACAGTTCGGCCGGTGCCAGGCGCTCGAGTTCGCCGAGCAGGGTTTCCCAGCCGCTCAATTCGATGACCGAGAAGCGCCCGCTGTTGATGTCCAGTGTTGCCAGTCCGAAGGCCCGTTCGTTGCCTACCAGTGCCGCCAGCAGGTTATCGCGGCGCTCATCCAGCAGCGCCTCGTCGCTCACCGTGCCGGGGGTCAGAATACGCACCACCTGGCGCTCGACCGGGCCCTTGCTGGTTGCCGGGTCGCCAATCTGTTCACAGATCGCCACCGACTCGCCGAGCTTGACCAGCTTGGCCAGATACCCTTCAGCGGCGTGAAAGGGAATGCCGGCCATGGGAATCGGCTGCCCACCCGACTGGCCACGGCTGGTCAGGGTAATATCGAGCAGACGGGCGGCCTTTTTCGCATCGTCGTAGAAGAGTTCGTAGAAGTCACCCATGCGGTAAAACAGCAACTGTTCCGGATGATGCTGTTTAAGGCCGAAATACTGCTGCATCATCGGCGTGTGGCTAGATCCAGATGGTTGATTTCGAGCTTCTTTTTTCATCTTAATCCATTGAAAAATTGTATCTTGCCGGGCTTGAGCCGACCTCAGGTTCGCGCATTTCCCGGGTGATCTCTTGGCATCTCACAGACAGGCGCAGGCTTTTCAGCGCAGGGATCTGGAGGGCACGATCGGGCAGCGCGACAGAGTAACAAACCGGCAAGGGCAAAAACAGTTGCGAGGATAAAGCGCGACCGCTGGATCGCGCTGCTGGCGGCTGCTGTCAGACCGTTTCAGCCGCATGAATCCGGTTGCGGCCGCTCTGCTTGGCCTTGTACAGCGCGGAGTCGGCGGCATAGACCAACTCCTCGATACTGCGCTGTTCATTCGGGCCCATGGTGGCGTAGCCGACACTGACGGTGATGCGGTCACGGGTCGTGGAATGGTCGTGGCGGATAGCCAGTGCCTCGACCGCCTTTCGAGCGTTTTCAGCTACCTGGATCGCGCCGTTGCTGTCGGTGTCGGGCAGTATAAGTATGAACTCTTCGCCACCGTAGCGCGCGACCATATCGGTTGAGCGCTGCAGGGCATCCTGTAACGCCCGGGCCACCTGAATCAGGCAATCGTCGCCTGACTGATGGCCATAGTTGTCGTTGAACAGCTTGAAGTGATCGACATCGAGCATGATCACCGACAGGGGCTGCGGTTGCCGCCGTCGGCGCAGCCAGCACTCCTTCAGATAGGTATCGCCGGAGCGCCGGTTGGCGACCCCGGTCAGTCCATCGCGATCGGCCAGCCGTTGCAGTTCCTTGTTCAGCTCCTCCAGTTTGGCGGTGCGCTCTACTACCTTTTCTTCCAGGGTACGGGAGTGCTCCTGTACCTGGGTGTAAAGGCGTGCGTTTTCGATAGCCACAGCGGCCTGGGCGGCCAGAAGCCGAATCAGTTCGAGTCGGTCGTCGGTGAAGACCGCGTCGGTCAGGTTGTTCTCCATATACACCGCCGCTTCAAAACGTTCCCTGGCAATGGGGACGCAGAGAACCGAGCGCGGCTGCATGTGCAGGGTATAGGGGTCCTGGTCATAGGGGTTCTTGGCCATGGCATCGTGCAGTACCACAGCCTCACCGCGCTGAAAGACCTGCGTTATCAGGCTCATCGGCAGGGCCATGGCGTTACCCTGATAATCCCTGAGCATACAATGCTCAGGGAGGTCGATATGATGCGGCGCAGGCTCCGGCAGTATGGCCGCTTCGACCATGAGCACGCCGCCCGAGCGGACAATCAGGCAGCCCCATTGACCTCCAGCGTTTTCCAGCAGAATCGCCAGGGTTTTCTGTAATAGCTGATCCAGCACCATCTCCCCGGATATCTCGCGCGAGGCTTTCATCACCGAGGCGATATCCAGACTGGTCAAGTGGCTGCCTGGCAGATTGAGTCGGGCCTGAGCCCAGGCGCGCAAAACCGGAAACTCATCTTCCAGTTGCGCGACCTTGCGTTGCGCGCCCCAGCGGTTGTACACCCCATGGGCACCGCGCAGGTAACCCTCGGCTGAACGACGCTTGCCAAGAGCCAGCAGATGCCGTGCGGCACGCTCGAAGGCAGTAGCTTCGTCGTGCAGAAATCCATTCAGCCGTGCGGCGTCGATGGCGTTATCGTAATACGCCATTGCGCTGTGATGGTCACCATCCAGGCTTGCCAGCTCGGCACTCATCAGGCACTGCAGGTGACGAAAATTGGCCTCGCAGTTGTCGGCCCAGCGGGTCATGCGTGCCAGATCCCGTTCCAAGCGCTGGCGTGTTGACAGTTGCTCGGTTTCGTCCATGTCCGGGTAGCAGCTTGTCAGTGTGAGGTTGGCGACGATGTAGAAGCGCACCAACTGGGGCAGGGACATCGCCGACTTGATCAGTCTGTCTTGCTGTTTAACAAAGTGTAGCGCCTGGCTGTAATTGCCGTAGAGCAGGTTGATCTCGGCGCTGTAAATGGCGTGGTTGGCGATACCGGTCAGAAAATTGCGCTCACGCATGGCGTTCAGGCAATGCTCGGCATCGAAATCATCACTACTCAGGCTGAAGGCTGTCTGCGTGTCGCCAAGCAAATTGCGTTGCATCTGCAGAAACAGGCTGCCGGAGTCAAGTGAATCCTGGTAGGCACATTCACGCACGATGTCCAGATTGTCGGCATGCTGCTGGCTCGCGCTGTCCAGATCCAGGGTCGGGTCCCAGATCACGCAGTCCTGTGCGCTGTAGGCCAGGTACAGCAGGTCGCCGGACTGGTAACCAGCTTCTATACCCTTGCGAAACCAGGGCGTCAGGGTCGCCCAGTGGTTGCTCCAGTGGTGCACGAACATGGCGTAGACATAAATGACCCGTGCCCGCAGGCTCAGGTCATCGAGCCGCTCATTGATCGCCAGGCCGACCCGGCCATACTCATAGCCCAGGGCCGGTTGATCCAGCTCACCACACAGCAGCATGCCGTAGGCGGCATAGGCAAAGGCTGACTCCGGGCAGTTGCCACGATGCAATGCCAGGTTGACCGACTTCAGCACCAGATAGCTGAACAGATTGCTGCCGGAGAGGAAGGCCGAGGCAAAGATCTCCATCAGCAGACGCATGGCCGTAAGGGTGGCCGGGTCGTCGATGATCGGGGCATTGACCAGTTCGACAATGCTGCGGCCATTGAGATAGTGCTTGACCAGCCGAACTTCCAGGGCCACTTCGTCCTCGGTGGGGTGCTCAGTGAAGTTCACCCCCAGCAGTTCCAGACCTTCGATAGCTGCACGAATGGAGGCTTGCATCCTGCCCAGCGTGGCGTTCTGCCGGCAGCGGATGGCCAGGATGTCAGCCCGCTGCAAGCTGGATGTTGCATGGGTGAGCATCTGTTCCAGCCAGTGGTCTGCTTCCCGGGTGCGGCCGGTGAGGTACAGGTTCAGCTGCATTTCGGCCGCCAGGCTGGCCATCAGTGCGGGCAGCGCTGACCAGGCGTCAGCCGGCAGCATTGCCCGGGCCATCAGCAGGTAGTCGAGGGCCTGCTGGTAGGCAGAGGCTTCACGTGCGCGCCGGCCCGCACGCAGGTTGAGTTCAGCCAGTTGCTGGCGCTCGACGGCTGAACTGATCAGCGAGCAGCCCTGATTGAGATGATTGACGATATCGATCAGGTGCTCGTCGGCCACCCGGTTGCCACTGTGCTGCAGCATCAGGCGACCGATCGACAGGTGTACCCGTGGCAACTCATCGCTGCCAATCAGTTGATAAGCGGCTTGCTGAACGCGGTCATGCTGAAAGCGGTAGTCTGGATTGAAGGCCAGGTTTTTGTCCTGATGACGGGCCAGACGATAGTCGGTGTGCAAGGGCAGCACGGTGTACTGTTTCAACGCAGGCTGCAGCGCCCGAGCTGTTTCGCCAAGCGTTTGCTCGCAAATGGTGGTAAGCGTTTGCAAGGTGAAGCTGTTGCCGATGCAGGCCGCTAGTTGCAGGACGTTCTGGGTTTCTTCGGGCAGTTGCCGCAGGTTGTCCAGCATGAACTCGACTACATCATTGCTGGCCTGCTCCCAACTGGCCCGGTCGAGTTGCCAGTGCCATTGGCCGCTGCCCGGGTCGGACCAGATGGCCCCTTCGGCATGCAGCTGGCGTAGCAATTCGTTGGTGAAGAAGGGGTTGCCCTGGGCCCGTTGATACAGCATCTCGCTGAGTGCGCGGCTGCTATCCGGCTGGCAGCGCAGGGCATCGGCAACCAGCTGTTCTATCGAAAACGGGTCAAGCGGTCGCAATTGAATCTGCCGGGTCCGCTCGTGGTCGTTCAGGTCGTCGAGCAGAAACTTCAGCGGGTGACCGGAGCCGACCTCATTGCTCCGATAAGCGCCGATCAGCAACAGATGGCTCTGTTCTCTTGAGGTGACAATGTGGCGCAACAGGTCGAGGGTTGGCGTATCACTCCACTGCAGGTCGTCAAGGAACAGCACCACCGGATGGCCCTGGCTGGCAAATACCCGCAAAAAGGCGCTGAGTACCAGCTGTAAACGGTTACGGCTTTCGGCGGGGGGCAGCGGATTGACCGGCGGCTGCTCGCCGATGATCAGTGCCAACTCGGGCACCAGTTCGATCATAAGCGCGCCGTTGGGCCCCAGGGCAGCAAGTAGGCGCTCGCTCCAACCCGCCAGTTGGGCCTTTGGCTCCAGCATGATCTGCTGCACCAGTCCCCGTAAGGTCGCGGCCAGCGCGGCGTAGGCTTCACCCTGCTGGAACTGGTCGAATTTGCTCTGCACCAGAAAACCGCGTTCACGGATCTGGTGCCGATCTATCTCGTTGACCAGTGCCGACTTGCCGACACCCGAGTAACCGTGAACCAGACAGAAGCGCGTCTGCCCGGCCACCGCCTGCTCGAACAGAGCCAGCAGCATTTGCAGTTCCTGCTCACGACCATAGAGTGCCTGGGGAATCAGAAACTTCTGCAGATGGTCCTGCTCGCCCAGAGCAAAGGGCGCCAGCGGCTGATCGCGCTCCAGTGCCTTGGCGCAGCGTGACAGGTCATGGTGCAGGCCGTGGCTGCTCTGGTAGCGCTGTTCGGGCGATTTTGCCAGCAGCTTGAGAACGATGGCGGACAGCGCCTCGGGTATGCCCGGATACAGCTCGTGGGGTGCTGGAGGCAGTCGGCTGATATGGCTATGAACCCACTCAAGGGTGTTGTCTGCGCTGAACGGCGGCTGACCGGTCAGCAGTTCAAACAGCAGTGCTCCGAGCGAATAATAATCCGAGCGATAGTCCAGGCTGCGGTTCATGCGCCCGGTCTGCTCTGGCGAAATATACGCCAGCCCGCCTTCTGGCAGGCTTGGCAGCTGCGTGGCCTGGCGTTCCTGCCCCAGCTCCGAGGCAATGCCAAAGCCGGTCAAGGCCAGCGCCCCGGTTCTGGCGTCATAGAGTACGTTTTGCGGGGACAGTGCCTTGTGCACAATGTCCTGGGCGTGAATATCGCCGAGGATCTGAATCAGGGCTCGAGCAATGTCCAGTACCTGCAATGCCGGCATGCGTCGGTTGGTGCTGTCCTGCAGCATGGTGGCCAGCGAGCTGTCGAAGAAATCGCTGACCAACGCCAGGTTACCGCTGCCATGCTGCAGTATCTCGTGGATCCGGCGTATACCTTTGACTGTCTCGAGGCGCGAGGTGATGTTGGCGGCATGGTTCAGGGTGGCAACCTGAAGGCGGTCCGGATACTCGGTATCCAGGGTTTCAATGCTGACTTCGGTGGCATCCGCGATGCGTTTTGCGCGATAGACCACCACACCCGCCTGACGCCACAGGCAAGCGAGAATCTGATATCCGGGCAGCTGTAACTCGCTATGCATCAGGTGCCTCTTCCATGGGGTCGCTCAGCGTGAAAACAGTCGGCTGAACGTCGTGCTGAAGGCCGGTTTGGCGTCATTAAGCAAGGGCTCGCCATGACCGCAGAGGGCATGTTTGAAGGCCAGTGTCTCCAAACGCCTGAAGTCCTCAGCCTCAGGCTCTGCCGCTTGCAGCCAGACCGGACCAATATTGGCCGGCGTAAAAAAGCCCATCTGCTCCATGCGCTGGCGCGAAGCCGTGCAAAAGTGCTCATCGGGTTGCAGCCAGTTCTGCAGGGCATCACAGGCAATCAATATACCGCCTTCGCGGTGCAGATGCAGTATGCCCTCGGGCAGCTTGCCGGTCTTGAACTGAAACAGCGTAGCCTTGCTGATGGGCAGCGGCGCATCCTCGCCAAGCGTGAGCGCCGCTCCCTGTTCTTCCGGCTCCAGGCCGGGCATGACCCAGTACTGAGCCTGGTAACGATCTTGGTAAAAGGCATCGTCACGCCCATGCAGCGCGCCCAGGCGGATCACATCGGTGACCTTGCCCAGCCGATCCAGTTCAGCCAGCCCCTGCTCGCTCAGCCGTACCGAGTTGATCAGTATCAGCCGCTCACCATCGCGGACGATGGTCATGTTGCGGCTGAACTGCCAGTCCAGCTCCATGAGCACGGTTTCCATCGCGCCGGTGACAAAAAAGACATCCGGCAGTACCGCTTGAATTGCGTTGTGGGCCAGGGCAGGCGGGAAGGACGACATGCTTATTCCTCAGTCTTGATCATAGTTGTATCGGCCAACGTAACGATACTCTTTGGCGTATTCGTTCAAGTAGGCATTCAGGTACTGCATTTGCGCCTGATTCAGACGTGCCTGGCGAATATCATCAACGGTTTCGTCAAGGCTGCTGTTATCCAGTCGCTTGAGATGAAAGAGCGTCATGTCCCGTCCGCCGAAAAAGCCTTTGAGAAAGGTATGCAAGGGACGTGCCTCGGACATGTCGAACACCGCGCCGTAGAGCGCAGTGTACAGCGGCTGTTCAGCCAGGGAGTCACGGTTGAAGGTCGGATAGTCGCCGGGTGGCGCAGAGAAGGGCGGATAATCCTCGACCTGATGCAAGCCGTGGCGGGCCAGCGCCTGCAGATAGTCAGGGTCCAGTCCGGCTTCGCGGCCGCCGTGCAGAATGATATTCAGATAGCGGCGGCTGGGCTTGCAGCTGTTGTCGATAAACGCCGGCATACCGACGTAGGTCAGGGCCGGAATGCGAAGACTGCTGGCAATGTCGTGGTGCTCCGTTTCCACTTCAACCTCTATACGGTCATAGCCGTGTTGATACGCCTCTGCTGCATCCAGTAACGCCAGTGCGTCATCCCTGCATTGATGGAGAACACCCAGGACCCGGTCGCTTGGGTTGCCGGTGTATTCAATATTGCCCACGCCGCCCTCATGCCGAAAGAAATGCTGCACATTGAAGCGCAATCGCCAGCCATGCAGCACGGCTCTGCTGGATGCCAGGGGCTCGATACCCTTGGCGCGCAGAGATCGCAGGCTCATATTTGAACCAAAGCCGAAATAGTTGAATAGCGTATCCATTCGCCTCAGATTACCCCTCAGTCAGGCACTTATCCATCACTCGCCGCGCGAAAGCGCGGCGGGCGGATCAGGGAGCGGTTTTCAGGTTATTGGGATTGGGGAAAATCCCGATCGTAGGGCGTCGGGAGGGCAGGTGCAGTCTTGCGTGGTTCCTTCTCAGTCAGCAGCGTCTCTATCGTCGGCACGGCGGTGATGCGATCACCCAGCCCCCAGGTCTCACGGGCGATGCCATACCAGTCCAGCAGCGTGGCGGCAAAGGAGGTGGCATCAAAGGCCTGGCCACTGGCGCTGCGCAGCACCGTCTGTGGTTTGATCCAGGGCGAGGCGAACACCGCGGGCACCCGTGGACCCATGATGTCAAAGGCGAAGCCATCAACCAGATCGTTTGGCCAGGGCTTGGGCGCATAGGGCGGCGGCTGGTGATCAAACAGGCCGCCGCTCTTGTCAAAGGTGACCACCAGCAGCGTCTTTGACCAGACATCGGCATTGCTGCTGAGCGCCTGGTAGATCGCATTGAGCGCACGTTCACCGGGCACCAGCGAATTCAGTCCGTCCGCCGAGGAGCCGGGGTGATAGGAGGTGCACTCGGCGCCAACCCAGGCCGGTTCCAGATAACTGAAGCGCGGCAAGTTATCGTTTTTCACATCAGTAAAGAACTGTTCCAGCGGCGCAATCCAGTTTGAGTTGGGACGGCTGCTGTTGTCCTGCAGGGCCTTGGCCAGAGCTGTATCCACCTCGGGAATCTGACCCTTGAGATACAGCTGATGGGTAAACACCGCGTTGTCCCAGAGAATGCTGTAGTAGATCTTCCAGTCCTGATGGCCATGGCACCAGAGGGTATTCCACAGCGACTGACGGTGCGCCGAGTCCGGCCAGTCCGCATAGGCGCTGCCGCCCTCCCAGGTGCCCAGACGGTTATAGGCCGAGCCGCTGACCGAGAAGCCGCGATTCACATCGGTGCCGCCGGGGATCGAACTGAACCAGTCGTCACTCAGGGCGTAGGCGCTGGCCAGGCCGTTGAGTACGGTCAATTGCTGCGGGGTAAAGCTCGACATCACATCGGCGCTGTTCTGGTTCCAGGCAAAGCCGTCCATGCTCGGCTGCTTGCGCTCGGCGTAGCCGGCATAGCCGTGGAACATCTGCATCAGCCCGTCACTGTTGTCGTGCCAGGGGTCCTGGGCTGGTCCGCCAAGTACGTAATCATTGCTCAGCTTGCCGTCCATGTACTGGCTGACGTGGGCCGCCTCACCGTTGGGCAGCGGATTGCTCATGCTGGTATCCAGACCGCGGAACCCATCGGTATTGGCGCCGATCCAGTTCAGACCATCCTGCTGGCCGCGCGCATACAGCCAGCCCAGTACGTTGTCGAAGGAGCGGCTTTCCAGCATGTAATAGACCACATGCTCGATCTTGTCGCGCATGAACTCGATGCTGCCGGGTATTTTCTCGCGCTCCGGCAGCGCGGGTTGGCTGGGTACCGTACCAAACAGGCTTGATTGGGTGGTGAAGCCATCGGGCAGGGCCGAGGTGTTGATCGGCTGACCGCCCAGCGGGTCGGCATTGTTGGCATCGAATGCCCAGATACGGCAGCCTGCCGAGAGGTTCTGCGGCTTCCAGGTCAGCACATGGCCACCTACCACCGTCATCGCATCGCTCTGGTCAATCCCGGCCCAGTTGCCGCTTTGCACGGTAGGCAAGGCCAGCGGCGGTGACGACTGCGGATCAAAACTCCAGAGCTTGTAGTTGGCGCCCTGACGGTCGAGCACATAATTGCCGATCGGATACAGCTCGCGGTCAGCAGTAATATCGCGGAAGCCACCACTGGTAAAGTCGCCGGCAGACAGGCAATCGTCCTCGGCCTGGGGGGCAAAGCGCCAAAGCTGATAGCTGCGCCGACCAGCCGCGGGCACCAGACTGAGCACATAGCCCTGTAGTCCGATCAGCTCAAGCTGGTCGAAACTGGCGCCCATGTTGGGGCGGTAATCACCAAAGAACTTTTCTTTGTCCCAGCTACCGTAGGCTACGGTTTTCTCGGCCATGGGGTTGCCGCTGTTGCGGTCGAACGACAGCACCCGGTAGTAGATCGGGTCGGCGTCGGAGGCTGGTGGTGTCCATTCCAGCAGATAACCACCCATCTGCATCAGCTTGCGGTTGGCGGGCAGGCTGGCGTGGCTGTCCATTGCGACTTCAACAAAGGCCTGATCTGCCTGCGGCAGAAAAGCGTAACTGGCGTAAGTGGGTGTTGCCGCACTGCGGGCCAGTACAAAGCTGTTTGCCGTCCTCTGTGCCAGGCTGGGCTTGAAGCTGTTGTTGTCCAGATTGAACGCCTGGTTCTGCTCTTTCATGATGGCCAGCAGTGGCGCTACCTTGTCTGGCAGCACGCTCCCCGTGGCAACGTCCCAGCCCCAGTGTTGCTCCAGCTCGGCCAGCACCTTCTGCGGATCATCCCCGGGGTGTTCCGACATGCGCGCCTGCCAGCCAGCGGCAATCAGGTCCTGGCACATGACATTGATTGGCGGCGGATAATCGCCATTGGGTTTGTCGGCATCACTTAATGGCAAGCCGGTGTCGTAGAGATACTCACTGGGATGATTGGCGCACAGTACCCAGGTGGTCGGCGCCGTTTGTCCTGGCTGCGCATCGAGTATGTTCAGTTGCACGATATCCAGCACCCGGGGCGTCTGCGGCAGATCAAAGGCCTGCTTCAGCCAGTCATGCACCGGGCCGCCATAGGCGACCATCGGCTGGGTCTGCTGGTTGCCGGTCACCGCCAAGGGCTTGAGATAGTTGCGCAGCTGCGCCTTGGCATAGGGGATAAAGGCCTCGTTGTAATCCGTCAGCTCATTACCTGCGCCACCCGGTGCGGCAATCGGAGCCACATCCACGATGCGCTCAACCGGTGTGTTGTTCACACCATCAAAGCCATTCTGCGCCAACAGGCACTCCCAGCGCCGGTTGGTCGGCGAGTACAAGTAGTCCTTGTAGGTAAAGGTCTCAAGCGGCGGAAAGTGCAGTAACTGAATCGACTTCACATTGGCCATGGCCAGCCCGAAGGGCAACAGAAACTCCCAGCCTTCGCGGGCTGCAGCGGGAATGTTGGCGTAGTAACTGGCAAAGGCCTGCTGGCCTGCAGCAATGTACCCGGGGATCAGCGTCGCATAAGCGGACACATCATCAGTTGGACTGGTGATCTTCAGCCGATACTCGCCATTGCCGTTGCGGTAGGCCTGCGCCCAGGAGCCAAAGTACATATCCCGTTGCAGTGTCTGGCTGAATACAAAGGTAAGGGTGTCGACCAGATCCGGGCTGTCCTCGCCGAAGTTGAACAGCCCGGCAATGTCCTCGTAGTAACCCAGTCCGATATCGATGCTGTTGTGTTTAGATGCACTGTGATGTGTTGGCAAAATCCTGTCCTTGTGATGGTTGCTGTACATGGTTGCGGTATAAATCAGCTCGCGCTATCAACCCGGAATGGGCTGGCGACGACCCGTACTGAAATTCAAGTTACCAGCGTAGACCAAGTCTGCGCATGCGCTTGTCATGGCCTCCCAGTGTGGTCTATCTTCAAAACACATGGCAAGACGCCAGCCCCCTCATGGATGAGCTGAAATCCCGCCTGAACAGATCTAAAGCCCCGTTGGCATGCTCGCGATAGCAGGGTAGGGCGGTAGCGTGGGTGGCCAGCATCGTTGGCCGTCTGCTGTTGTGTTGTACCTTTACTGCATGATGGGTTGGCCACAATAAGGAATTCGCTATATTACGGATTGATTGCGCTGGATCAGGCTAGGGCTATGGAGTTTAAATATTTTGTTAGTGGCTGGGCGGGATAGAGAACGTGATCATAGAGTAAGCAGTTTTATGTGATCGTAAATCCGTCGCTTCAACAGATATCCGGCCGATATGCTTCGAGCTCCGTTTAAGTGCTTGGGTTTTAAATTTAAGGTGATTAATGAAAGTAACTATATTTGTACTTATATTTTATTTTATGGCTCATGCTGCCATCGCGGGCGGAACGCCGCCTGAAGTTGCACAGCTCACTGCGGACATCATTTCCAATCAAGAAGCAAAAAGTTTAGCCGATAACTTTGTTTTAGCCTTAAAAGATAAAAACTATGATTTGGCTTATATGTTATTCAATCCACGATCACCGACGCAAACAAGAGAGAATTTTATACAAAGCAATTATGAGGCGGAAGAGCTTTTTGGGTCTTGGGTAAGTTACATTTTTGTTAATCCGGCTGTTCATGCTTTAAATAATTATGAGACTGGTGAAAAGCACTACATGCCAGCCTATTTGTATGAGGTGGAGTTAGAGAGTTATAGTACAAAACTGTTGCTGATGATCTTCATGGATATCACGCCTGGTGAGCCTAGGATAGTAGGGTATGCTCATATGCCAAAAAATATTATGGAGCTGAAGGGAATTTATGAAATGGAGTAACTGTCTAGTTATAGTGGTCGTAGTGGCGTCATCTTCGTTACGGTTCGCCTCTGCTTTAAAGCACAGTATTGCGGGAATTAATTTCCAAGATTTTAATATGAAGTGTTATTTTTTGATTCCAGCTTTTATTTTTTTAACTGGCTGTGTGCAACTGGTTCCAAAATACGACCAAGTCATGTTGGAAAGTGGCGAACTGGCTCAGATTGTTGGGACCAACTGGCGAGATAACCATGAATATATGGCGTGGATTCTACGAGTATATGATTCAAAAGGTAATATCGTAGCTGACAGAAGGTCTGGTTCTGCTATAGAGCACTTGAAAATTAGAGAGGGCCGATACGTCATTGTGGTTGAATGCCATCGTGGTAATAGGTACGCATACCCAGCAATAAGTTATCAAATAGAAAGATCAAAATCATACTCTATTTCATGTGTTGCAAGTAAAAGAAATGTAACCTTTGTCGGTGAGGAGGATGTGGAGGTTGTGGCTATTATTAAAGAGTTTTAGCAGTAGGTGTATCTTAATAACAGAGCTTTCTAGCGTGCGCTATTTCTGGCTTCTTTGCTTAATAACCGGGATCAAATAAATATTAATATCAGACCAACCCCTTCGCGTTCAAGCACGCTCCTACAGGGTGATGTGCAGGTTTTGTGTAGGAGCGCGCTTGAGCGCGAAAAAAAAGGCTGATTGCAAGCAAGACCTAAAAACCTTTAGGCATTCAAGTAAGCGGCTTCAGGGTGACGTAAAAATAGGGTCAGATGAACTTTTTTGAGATGCAGGTATTTAAACCAGTAAAGGCATCTAATTTGGCAGATAAAGGGCATGGATTATTCTTCTTCCGATTGCGATTTCTAAGTTTATCGCGGTTTGTGCAAAATTCTTTCTGGTATTCGATTACAGACGAACATGAAGCTAAGATACAAAATTCATTTCCGTAAAAATAAGTCAAGATACATGTCGATTGTGTGGCTTTTTCTTGCCGCGGTATCAGTGCCATTAATATTTTTTTATGCGACTGATGGTCAGGTTACTGGAAGGAGAGGAAGGGTCTATTACATTTATGAATCACCGTTTGGTTTTTATCTAACGATCCTCTTGTATGCGCTTTTTCCGATCTTGTGTGTTGTGCACGCTTATTTTTACGGATCGATGTTTGTTGGGAGGTCATCAAAAAAAATACGAATACATAAAGTATTTTTATCAAGGGCTATCGTTAGATATAACTTAAAGAATTATCCTGGCGCAATTTTGTTTTTCGAAAAGGCAGAAAAGATTAAGCCGCTTGATTTTAGCAATAAGAGGCTTTATCAAAATGCGTTGAAGCAAGTTGGCAATGGAAAGAATTGAAGAAAAAGTGAGCAGATTTATTTGTCAGTACAGGCCCTCGATTATTGGGCCCCAAGCCGCTGATCTTCAAAGTTACACCTCACCCAGGCGCTGCGCCAATCCGACGTCAGCGCCCGGTGATGGCCTTGCGGCCAGGGAGTAACGCTTAGGTCTGAGGCTTGATCAGGAACTTCTCTCCGGTGGCTTGTTTGCCGTATACCGCGATCGCATCCATCTTTAGCGCACCGGCCAGAGAGACCTCATGGGTGTAGTGACTGGCGAAGGTGGTCTTGATTTCGGCGGCTACACGTTTACGCATGGCGACAACGGTATTTTGGCCAAGCTTGCCCAACGCATTGAACAACAGGAAACCGTTCACACCCCAGGCAAAACCGAAGGTGCGGTTAAGGGTGATCGGGCCGCGATCCAGGCCGCCATAGATATACACCTGTTTGAAGATGGTCGATCCATACACGCTGTATTCAGTGATGTCGCGAGAAACGGCGGCTTCCATGCAGGTGAGAATATCGCTGGCCAATTTGCCGCCACCGATAGGGTCGAAGGCAATGGTTGCGCCGGTTTCGATCAGTGCCTGGGTCAGGTCGGCCATAAAGCTGTCGCTGCTGGAGTTGACCACGTACTTGGCACCTTGGTCGCGCAGCAGCGCTTCCTGTTCAGGCTTGCGGACGATATTGACCAGGTCGATGCCGTCGGCGATACAGATGCGGTTGAGCATTTGTCCGAGGTTGGAGGCGGCGGCCGCATGGACGATTGCCTTGTGACCTTCGGCGCGCATGGTCTCTACCATGGCCAGGGCGGTCAGCGGGTTAACGAAGCTGGAAGCGGCTTCGACTGCCGTGGTACCCGACTCCAGCTCCAGACAGCTTTGTACGTTGGCGCGCAGGTATTTGCGGTAGCTACCGCCGCCAATGAACGCAACGGTTTTGCCCATCAGACTTTGTGCAGCGGCGGATGAGCCGGCTGCGATGACGGTGCCGGCGCCTTCGTTGCCCACGGGTATCGCCTTACCGACGCGCTTTTTAACGGCGCCCATGAACTTGGCGGGAACGTCGGCACTTATGACCGGGCGCTCGGCGCTGCCGGATTGGCTGGCAGTTGTCATATCCGCCACACTGAACATCACGCCCAGGTCGGACGGGTTGATGGGGGCCGCTTCGATGCGGATGATCACGTCATTCTCGCCGGGCTGGGGTATCTCGATTTCGCGCAGGGCAAGTTCCAGCTTGTTGTCTTCACTGATGGTTGAAACAAGTTCGATGTTGGTGTCTGACACGTTGTTCTCCTGCAATCGTTAAATCGAATCAATGGAGTTGGGCCATTGATGGGTTTAGTGAATAGGGTCGGTGATGCGCTCGGGCCACGCGACTAATCATAGGCTAGTCGGTGCCAATTAGGTCGTAAACATGGCGATATCATCCGATCACCAGCGTTTATGACGCAAAAAACCGCTTCAGCAAAGAGGCAGGCCCTGCCTTTAACTTCTTACTCAAACGGTCAAGTTAGCTAAGGACATGATCTGATAGCAGACCTGGGCCAAAGCCCCGGAGTACTTTGAAACAGGATATGATTCAGTCAGCAGCAAGACCGATCTGTAGCTAAGCTGTGCTAGCTTACCTGTGAAAAGCTAACCGTTTCTGATAACTGTCATTGGAACTCCGTGGAGCGCCCATGAACAAGGCTGGGCTGGTCATAACCTGTACAACGCTTTTTGCCATGCTGGGGCCTGGCCTGCCCGCCATGGCGCAAGACGCCGTTCGCCTGTATGCCGATCATTATCCGCCATTCAATATTCAGACCGAGACGACGGTGGAGGGCACCAACGGGCTTCTGCTCCAGGCCGCGTTCGATGAGCTGGGTATCAGTACAGAGCATGTGATCATACCCTGGACCCGTGCCGAGCGAAGTGCGCGTACACAACCCAATACCTGCTTTTATTCTGCCGCCAGAAGTACCCGGCGCGAACCACACTACCAGTGGGTCGGACCCTTATCGGCCGAGTATGTGACGCTCTTTTCCCTGGCCGAACGCCCGGTTCACCTGAACAGTCTCGAAGAGGCGCAGAACTGGCGAGTCGGCGGACAGCTGGGTGATACCTACGTGCAATGGGTCATCGATCAGGGCGTAGAGGTTGAAGCCCTCGGTGGAGAGGGCAGCAGCTTCGACAAGTTGCTGCACGACCGTATAGATCTCTGGGTCGTCGGTAGCATTGCCGGACCTTATATCGCTCAACTGAGCGGCACCAGGCTGCTGCCTGCCTTCCAGAGCGAAAAGCGTTATGAACTCTGGATGGCCTGCCATAAAGATTTTCCCAGTGAAACCATTAACCAGCTCAATGCCCTGATTGCCCGATATCAAGAGGATGGAACCCGCGACCGTATCATGGCGGGCTATGGACTGGAGCCCTAGTGTTACATAACGTGGGAGTAACAGTTGGGCTGACTATCAAGGACACTTGCCAGAGGACCTTCGGCGGCGGGACATCGTTAGATTTGCCATTGCGCGATCATGGGGAATGATTTGATCCGGATGCAAAAAAGGCCAGAGAAATCAGCTCTCTGGCCTTTTTTGTTGCCTGTAAATCAGCCTGCGTTCTACTTGATAAACAGCATTTCGCGGTATTTTGGCAGAGGCCACAGGGTGTCTGCCACTTCGGTTTCCAGGGCATCGGCATGCGATCGAACTTTATCCATCAGCTTGCGGATGTCGTGGGCACAGAAGTTCATATGGGCTTCGATTGAGTCAAAGTCATGCTTGCCGATAGCGGTAGAAAGCTCAGCAACGGCGGCAATCATGGCATTGGTTTCAGCGGCAATGGAGCTGGCAATCGAGCTATCCAGCTGGATGCCCAGGCCCGTCATGCCGGAACTGGTCATGGCCAACTCACCAAGATACTGGCTGGCTGAGGGATAGATCATGGTTTTGGCCATCTCGATCACCAGTTTGGCTTCGACCTCGATGGACAGAATGTATTGCTCGGCGTAGACCTCGAAGCGGCTTTCAAGTTCGACCGGTGACAGCACGCCGGTCCTTGAAAACAGCTCACGGATAGACTCGTCGCGCAGGTAGGGGAGTGCATCGGCGGAGGTAGGCAGGTTTTTCAGGCCGCGCTCTTCAACGGCCATTTTATGCCACTCAGCGGAGTAACCATCACCGCCGAAGACCACGTTGCCATGCTCTTCCATCAAGGTTTTCAAGACTGTCAGCACGGCTGCTGTCTTGGCTGAACCCTTGGCCAGTTCGGTCTCGAGCTTTTCTGCAATCCAGTCCAGGGAGTCCGCCAACATGGTGTTCATCGCCACCAATGGACCGGATACTGATTGCGCCGAGCCAACGGCACGGAATTCGAAACGATTGCCGGTAAAGGCGAAGGGTGAGGTGCGGTTGCGGTCACCCGGATCGCGCTCGAACTTTAGAATCTGTGACAGCCCCAGGTCCATCTCCCCGCCCTGAGTGGACGAAGCGATTTTGCCATCCTTGATATCCTGGAAGACTTTTTCCAGTTGATCACCCAGGTACACCGAGAGGATCGCCGGCGGTGCCTCGTTGGCGCCCAGACGATGGTCATTGGAGGCCGAAGCAATAACGGCGCGCAGCAATGGCCCGTATTTATGGACGCCGCGAATCACTGCGCCACAGAACAGCAAAAAGTACAGGTTGTCGTGTGGTGTGCTGCCTGGGTCCAGCAGGTTGCCCTGGGTCGCATTACCGACAGACCAGTTAACGTGCTTGCCAGACCCATTGACACCGGCAAAGGGCTTTTCATGCAACAGGCACATAAAGCCGTGTTTCTTCGCCGTACTTTTCATCAGGGTCATCATCAGCTGCTGATGGTCGGCAGCGACGTTGGCGGACTCAAAGTAGGGAGCAATTTCAAATTGGCCAGGAGCGACTTCGTTGTGATGGGTCTTGGCGGGGATGCCCAGGCGATACAGCTGGTCTTCAAAATCCTGCATGAAGACCTGGACGCGCTCGGGTATCGCACCGAAGTAATGGTCATCAAACTGCTGACCCTTGGCGGGGGATGCGCCAAACAGAGTCCGGCCAGCCAGCAGCAGATCCGGGCGGGCATTGGCAAAATTGAGATCGACCAGGAAGTACTCCTGCTCCGCACCGCAGCTTGAGTTCAGGGTGCCGATGTCGGTTTCGCCCATCAGCGTCAGCACCTTGCGCGCTGCCGTATCCATCGCAGCGTTGGAGCGCAACAAGGGGATTTTCTTGTCTAGCGCTTCACCTGTCCAGGACATGAAAACGCTGGGGATCATCAAGGTTGAACCGTTGTCGGTATGCATGATGAACGCTGGGCTGGTGGGATCCCAGGCGGTGTAGCCACGGGCAGCATTGGTCATGCGCAGACTGCCGTTGGGGAAGGACGAGCCATCGGGCTCGCCCTTGATCAACAAACTTCCGGCAAACTCGGTAATGGCATTACCGTCCGAGTTGGTCAGAATAAAACCGTCGTGTTTTTCGGCGGTGATATTGGTCATCGGATAGAAGATATGTGAGAAGAACTTGACGCCTTTGGACAGCGCCCAGCTTTTCATTGCTGCGGCCACCACGTCCGCCACCGCAGGAGCCAGTGGCGCACTGGTTTGGACGGTTTTCTTGACTGCCTTGAATGCCGCCTTGCTGAGCATCTGCTCCATGCGGGCCAGATTGAATACATCTGTTGCCCAGATATCATCCAGAGGTTCTGGTTTGTTTACGGCGATTTTTGCACGGCTGGTGATGTGTGAAATGGCAGCCAGGCGGGATTCGTTTATGCTCATTTTTTATCCTTTAATGCGGTAGTTGTTGAGCTGTTTTCCATTCCCGGCGGGTGTCGGGAAGCTCAGTTCCATGAGAGAAAGTTGATGAGCAATGCAATGAAACCGGCCGGGGACCATGCAGTATTGCTGCCCAATTCCTGTCACACGCAAAAAGCAGACCAATACCCTGGAAAATATTCGTCCCCCGCAAAGCCCTGGTTTTAACGAATGGTCACCAGGGCAAACTGCAGAATTGAGCCGCTTTAGTAGGCAAATTGGGCTAAGAAGGTGCACGAAGCACCAGGATACAACACTGGAAAATGGTCGCGCTGACTGTCCTTGCCATTGCCGCTAGCGCACAAATCCAGTCAGGCATGTCACCGGCCTACTGAAGGGGATGAATCTGTTGACGCAGGCTGGCATAGTCAGGGCAGCGTAACGCCCTTATTACCGAGGAACAGGCATGTCGCAATACGACCCTTTGATTGATTCTGCTGCTGCGCGTCTGGGCGCTGTACTGCGGCGCAGCGGCTGGACAGCCACCACAGCGGAGTCCTGTACGGGAGGTGGTATAGCCGAAGCAATTACCCGTGTCAGCGGCAGTTCAGCCTGGTTCGAAACCGGATTTGTGACCTACGCCAATGCCAGCAAGCAACGTTGGCTGGGTGTCAGCGCAGACGATCTGCAACAACACGGCGCGGTCAGTGAGCTAGTGGTCCGCGCCATGGCGGCGGGGGCTCGGGAAGCCGCCGGAGCGCAGATAGCCGTGGCCGTCAGCGGTATTGCCGGGCCTGACGGAGGCAGCACCGAGAAGCCGGTAGGTACGGTGTGGTTTGCCTGGTCCGGGCCTGATGGACAACTGGTCAGTGAATGTCGCCGGCTGCGCGGGGACCGCCGATCTGTGCGGGCACAAACGGTATTGCGGGCATTGGAGGGCCTGTTCAAGTACACATCGGAGTGGGGTGAGTGAGTCATTGCCAGGGGGGTAGGCGCGGGCGAACTTCTGTGGAATAATACTGACCATATATACAGTAGTTTGTTGAAAAGTGCGCCGCGGCGCCCACCATACCAAGAGGATGCACACAATGGACGACAACAAGAAAAAGGCGCTTGCCGCGGCTTTGGGTCAGATTGAACGTCAGTTTGGCAAGGGCGCCGTGATGCGCATGGGCGACCATGAGCGTATGGCGATTCCAGCCATTTCCACCGGCTCCCTGGGTCTGGACATCGCCCTGGGTCTGGGCGGTCTGCCCAAGGGCCGGGTCGTCGAAATCTACGGCCCTGAGTCTTCCGGTAAAACCACCCTGACCCTGTCGGTCATTGCCCAGGCCCAGAAGCAGGGCGCCACCTGCGCCTTCGTTGATGCCGAGCACGCACTGGACCCGGAATATGCTGCCAAGCTTGGCGTCAATGTCGATGATCTGCTGGTCTCCCAGCCGGACACCGGTGAGCAGGCGCTGGAAATCACCGACATGCTGGTGCGCTCCAACGCAGTAGACGTGATCATCATCGACTCGGTAGCGGCGCTGGTACCCAAGGCCGAAATCGAAGGCGAGATGGGTGACCACCACGTTGGCGTTCAGGCCCGCCTGATGTCCCAGGCCCTGCGTAAGATTACCGGTAACATCAAGAACGCCAACTGTCTGGTGATCTTCATCAACCAGATCCGCATGAAGATCGGTGTGATGTTCGGCAACCCGGAAACCACCACGGGTGGTAACGCGCTGAAGTTCTATGCCTCGGTGCGTCTGGATATTCGCCGTACCGGTGCGGTCAAGGATGGCGACGAAGTGGTCGGTAGTGAGACCCGCGTCAAGGTAGTCAAGAACAAGGTCGCGCCACCCTTCAAACAGGCCGAATTCCAGATCCTGTATGGCAGCGGTATCTATCACAATGCCGAGATTATCGATCTGGGTGTGCAGATTGGTCTGGTCGAGAAGTCCGGTGCCTGGTACGCCTACAAGGGCAACAAGATCGGGCAGGGCAAGGCCAACGCCGCCAAGTACATGGAAGAAAATCCCGCGATTGCCGACGAGATCGAAAAGGCCATTCGCGATCAGCTGCTGCCCAAGCCGACCAAGAATCCTGCGGTCAGCGCCGAGGTTGGCGCCGACCTGGACGCCTGAGCGGCGCGTCTGAAGCATGTTTACCCGCACCCAGCTTGATGGCGCCAATGCCATCAGGTGCTGCGCGCTGGACCTGATAGCCCGGCGCGAGCACAGTCGTCGCGAGATGCAGCGCAAGCTGCATCAGCGGGGTGCGGACAGGGCGGAGACAGAAGCGGTACTGGATCGGCTCGAGGAACAGGGCCTGCTCAGTGATGAACGTTTCTGCGAAGCCTATATCCATGCCCGGCATCAACGCGGTATCGGCCCGCTACGTCTTCGCGAGGAATTGCGTCAGCGCGGCGTTCACGACAATCTGATTGAACGCACGTTGCTCAGCAGTCACTGTGATTGGGCGGCATTGGCCAACGAGGTGTTCAGCAAGCGCTTTCCCGAAGGCCTGGCCAGTGATCTGGCAGAGCGCGGCAAGCAGCAGCGCTTCATGCAGTACCGGGGATTTGCCGGACTGCCTGACGACTGATTCAGAGTCAGTCATCAGACATTCATACTAGGGTCTTTTATACGGCCAGCCTGGTGGCGAGACCATCTGGCTTCAGAAGGCGATCTGTTCCTGTTGCTCAGGAATAGTGGCCAGCCAGCCGAGTTGATCCTTGATCGCCGTTGCCAGCGCCTGACTTTTCTCCAGCTCGCCATGTACCAGATAGATTTCCGGGCTGTGCTTGAAGTGCTTGAGCCAGTTGATCAGCTGTGACTGCCCTGCGTGGGCAGAAAAGCCGCCGAGCGTATGTAGCTGTGCTTTCACTGCTAGACTCTGATGAATCACGCGTATGTTCTTCTCGCCGTCTACCAGGCGTCTACCGAGGGTGCCCTTGGCCTGAAAACCGGGGAAGATGACATGGCAGTTCTCCCGCCACAGGTTGTGCTTGAAGTGGTGCACGATACGCCCGCCATTGCACATGCCGGCTCCGGCAATAATGATTGCGCCCTGGGTGATGCGGTTGATCGCCATCGACTCTTCAGGTGTTTGGGTGCATTTGAGAATAGGGAGCCAGTTCTTCAGTGTGCCCTTACCGTTACCTTCAATCTCATCCTGATGTTCATGATTGAAATTCTGCCGGTGACGGTCGTAGATGGCCGTTGCGGCAATCGCCATGGGGCTGTCGAGGAAGACCGCCTGTTGCTTGAGCGCGCCCTCTTGGTAAAACTTGCCGAGGTAGTAAAGCAGATCCTGGGTACGGCCCACGGCAAAGGACGGAATCAGCACATTACCGCCGCCTTTCCAGGCGTCATGCAAAATCTGTTTCAGCTCGTCCAGCGTGTCATCCAGCGCGCGGTGATCACGGTCACCGTAGGTCGATTCCAGCAGAACCAGGTCTGCTTCAGCCAGGGTAGCCGGGTCACGCAGCAGGGGCGAGCAGTCATTGCCCAGGTCGCCGGAAAACACCAGCTTGCGTGTCAAGTTGTGCGCTTCATGGATGGTGATCTCAACAATCGCCGAACCGAGAATATGCCCGGCCTCATGGAAGCACAGCTCAAAACCCTCGCTGAACCCCAGCGTGGTGTTGTACTCAACTGGGCTGAGCATTTCCAGCGTGCGCTCAACATCCTTGAGGGTATAAAGCGGCGTGACCAGCGGTTTACCGGAACGCTGGCGCCAACGGTTTTCCCACTCGGCATCACGTTCCTGCAGGCCGGCGGCGTCCTTGAGCATCAGATCCAGTAACTCGGCGCAGGCGGCGGTCATATGGATCGGCCCGCGATAGCCCTCGGAGACCAGCTTTGGCAACAGACCGGAATGATCCAGATGGGCATGTGAGATGACCACAGCATCAAGGCTACTTGGGTCAAAGGGAAAGTGGTTGCGGTTGTTTTCTTCATCGCGGCGGAAGCCTTGGGTCATGCCGCACTCAAGCAGCACCTTGCGACCATTGGCCTCCAGCAGATAGCAGGAACCGGTGACCTGCTGGGTTGCACCTAAAAATGTCAGAAGGGCCATTTAATCTCCTTGGGCACGGCGGATAGATCGACTCAAAGGTGAGTCCAGTCTGACATTCTAGGTTATCTACAAAGACTGACAGTGATCTGAGACAAAGCTTTGGGTCAAAACCGGCGTATCGCTTTGATTGATGACGAAGTGGTAGGTCAGGGTCGCGCCCATATCCATCAAGCGGCGAAAACGTTGATCAGCACAGACACTGGCCTGTAATTGACTGCGCACCAGAATCGGATCGCGCTGCAACTGGGAGGCATAGTCAGAGGTGACAGACAAATGATTGATCAGCTCACTGCCATTGGCGCTGAATCCCTCATCGGTAATGTCATCATTCATGGCCCTGGGTGTGCCTTCGCTACTTTTTTCGGCCACCTCTTTCAAGGTTTCCTGCAGGCGTGTCTCGCGCAGGGAAATGGCCTGGGAGGGCAGCGCAATAGAGATTGCAAACAACATGATTAGCCAGCGCATAACAGCAACTCCGGGGTAGTTTGGGTGTACAGGGCTTTCGACCCCGGACAATCAGACTGGTTCGGCACGAGGTGAATAATTGATGACAAAGTATGGCAGAATGCCGCCAGCCGTTGTGATCCGGATCAATAGCAGGTGCCCCTTTGTCCATCCCCAGCGAACATGCGGTCAATCAGCTCAGACGCCAACTCAAGGCCGCATCGACCCGACCCTTCAAGGCGCGTGGTTCCTTTATGCAACGCTGCCCCGCGTGCCTGCTGGCGCCCCATGCCTGTCTGTGTGGCTGGCAACCCGCCCTGCAAACCCGGGTCGGATTCTGTCTGATCATGCACAGCCTGGAACCACTCAAACCGACCAATACCGGGCGTCTGATTGCCGAGACCGTGGCCGATACCTTTGCCTTTGTCTGGTCACGTACCGAGACCGATCCGGCCCTGTTGAACCTGCTGGCTGATCCGGCCTGGCAGCCCATGGTGGTGTTCCCCGCTGAGTACGCGTCTACCGAGCAACAGGTACTGACCGCGGTCCCGATTACACCCGGTCGCCGGCCGTTGTTGATTGTGCTGGATGCGACCTGGACCCAGGCGCGCAAGATGTTTCGCAAGAGTCCCTGGCTGGCCGGTTTGCCGGTCCTCAGCCTGCACCCGGAGCAACTGTCGCGGTATCGTTTGCGCCGCTCGGCGCGGGAAGAGCATCTGTGCACCGTGGAGGTGGCCGCGGCCTGTATCGGGCTGGCCGGCGAGCAGCAGGCCGCCGGTTTGCTGGGGGATTACTTTGATATCTTTACCGATGCCTATCTGGCATCAAAGCTGCGCATTCCGGTTGATCTGAGCCTGCCTGCGCGGCAGCGGCTGGCCTCGCACTTTGGCCGCGATCTCAGTGATGTCCGGCCGGTTCCTGTTGCACCGCCACCAGCGCCTGACGGCGCTGCAGATAAATAGGCACCAGCTGCGCAATCAACATGCCGCCAAGCATCAGGCAGCAGCCGATAAAGCCGCGCAGACTCAGGCTTTCATTCAGCAGCAACCAGCCCGCCAGCGCCGCAAACACTGCCTCCAGACTCAGAATCACCGCCGCGTGCGAGGCAATCGCATGCTTCTGCGCCACCACCTGCAGGGTGAAGGCAATGCCCACGGCCAACAGGCCGCCATACAGAATCGCAGGCCCGGCCAGCAGTATGGCTTCGTACTGGATCTCCTCGAACACCAATGCCAAGGCCAGACTGATCACGGCGCAGACGACAAACTGCATAAAGGCCACACGCACCGGGTCATAGCGGCTGGCCAGGGCGCTGACCAGCAGCACATGCACGGCCCAGCAACAGGCGCCGATCAGTTGCAGCCAGTCACCGGGTGCCACGGTGAAGTCGGTATTGACGCTCAGCAGCAGCATGCCGATCAGGGCCAGAACGGCGCCAAGCCAGGTGCCCATGCCGGTACGCATACCAATGAACAGGCCAAAGATCGGTACCAGGATCACATAGAGACCGGTGATAAAGCCGGAGTTGGTCACCGTGGTAAACATCAGGCCGATCTGTTGCAGGTTGATGCCCAGGGTCAGGACCAGGCCCAGTAACAGGCTACCGAGCAGCATGGGCTTGCTGAAACGCCGTTGCGCTGATTTGCCCGGTGCGCTGGCGAGTAGCACCAGTGGCAGTACCACCAGTGCACCCAGAGCAAAGCGCAAGCCGGTATAGAGGAAAGGGCCGACATATTCCATACCCTTGCTCTGGGCAACAAAGGTGGTCCCCCAGATCAGGGCGGTCAGCAGCATCAACAGATCGGCGCGGTAAGCACGGGTGTTCATCGGGCAGGCTCGGAGCAAAATGGGCAGACAAGTATGGATGTTGATCAGACAAGACGACAGATACAGTTGCCCAGTGCTTTTCAGCAGCAGCTTTGAATTGACTGACTGGGCAGCGGGTGGCAGGCTTCACCTGCTGTGACGGGTCGCATAACAATAACATCTCACCTTGGGAATACCGGGCATGGGTCAAACCTATGACATTTTGATTGCCGACGATCATCCGCTATTTCGCAGTGCCCTGCGCCAGGCGCTGGTCAGTGCCGCGGATGCAGAACTCAATCTGACCGAAGTCGGCAGCATTGCCGAGCTGCAAACCTGCCTTGAGCAGCGTGCTGACTGGGATCTGGTGCTGCTCGACCTGAATATGCCAGGCGCTTACGGTTTCTCCGGTCTGGTGCTGTTGCGCGGTCAGTATCCGCAGTTACCGGTCGTGGTGGTGTCCGCACAGGAAGAACAATCCGTGGTAGCGCGTGCGCGGGACTTCGGTGCCAGCGGCTTCATTCCCAAGTCCTCCAGCCTTGAGGGCATCCAGCAGGCGGTGCAGACGGTATTGGAAGGCGGCGCCAGTTGGCCGAGCACAGCCGCCGACAGCGGCCCCCTGTCGGACCAGGAAAAGCACATCAGTGCTCAGCTGGCCAGTCTTACCCCGCAGCAGTTCCGCGTGCTGACCATGGTCTGCGACGGCCTGCTGAACAAACAGATTGCCTATGAACTGTCGGTCTCCGAGGCCACGGTCAAGGCGCACGTTACAGCCATTTTCCGCAAGCTCGGCGTGCGTACCCGCACCCAGGCGGCGCTGGTGCTGCAACATATGGAGTTGACCCAAGCGGGTCATTGAGGTCTCTGAACACATGAGCGATTCCTTCAAGGGTGCAACCGGCGTACGCCGGATCATCAATGCAGCAGGCTATTCCCTGAATGGACTGAAAACCGCCTACCGTGGCGAAGCGGCCTTCCGCCAGCTGGTCTGGTTGGCTCTGGTGCTGATCCCGGTGGCCATTCTGTTGCCGGTCGGCTATCTGGCCAAGGCCCTACTGATTGGCGTGGTACTGCTGTCGCTGATCATCGAGTTGTTGAACTCGGCCATCGAGGCCGCGGTGGATCGCATCTCCTTGGAACGCCACCCTTTGTCAGGCGCGGCCAAGGATATGGGCAGCGCCGCACAGATGATTGGTCTGTTGTGCATTGCCGTGGTCTGGAGCCTGGTGCTGCTGGGCGCCTTTACGACTTAAGTCGCAGAGCCGCCTTCTGGGCAAACGCATAAGGCAGTGCCAGACTATCGAATCACCCCATGGACTGATTGCCCCATGATCCTATCCGGCGTGCTGGTTGCCTCGACCTTTCTGCTGTACATGGCCCTGCTGTTTGCCATTGCCTTCTGGGGTGATCGCCAGCCCGGCGAGTTTGGCCCGCGCCTGCGCGTCTGGGTGTATAGCTTGTCGCTGGCGGTCTGGTGTACCAGCTGGACCTTTTTCGGCGCCGTCGGCATGGCTGCTGACCAGATCTGGGGCTTTCTGCCCATTTATATTGGCCCGGTGCTGCTGTTCCTGTTCGGCTGGCGCCTGTATGCGCGCATGATCGCCATCAGCAAACAGGAAAACATCACCTCGATTGCCGACTTTATTGCCTCACGCTATGGCAAGTCCCAGGGCCTGGCGGTGGCCGTCAGCCTGCTCTGTCTGGTCAGCGTGTTGCCCTATATCGCCCTGCAGCTCAAGGGCATCGTGCTGGGTTATACCTTGCTGAGTACGCCACTGGTCTCCGAGGGCGTGGCCATCGCCGAGAGTTCAGCACCGGATGACACCGCGCTGGTGGTGACCCTGGTACTGGCGCTGTTCACCATCCTCTTTGGTACCCGCAGTCTGGATGCCACCGAACACCACCGCGGCATGATGCTGGCGATTGCCTTCGAGTCGCTGGTCAAGCTGCTGGCCTTTCTGGCGGTCGGCGCCTTTGTTACCTTCGGTCTGTTTGGTGGAGTGGGCGATCTGATCGAACGGGCCACCAACAGCCCGGCGATGTACGACTACTGGCAGCGCGATACGCTGTTTACCAACCTGCTGTTCCAGTCCTTTATCGCCATTCTGGCCTTTCTCTGTTTGCCCCGGCAGTTCCAGGTCGCCGTGGTGGAGAACATCGAGCCCGGCGATCTGCGGCTGGCGCGTTGGGTCTTTCCGGCCTATCTGATCCTGGCCGGCCTGTTTGTTATCCCTATCAGTCTGGCTGGGCAGGTATCCCTTGGGCCGACGGTCTCGGCCGACTCCTATGTGATCAGCCTGCCGCTGCTGGAAGGCCGCCCGGTCCTGGCGCTGCTGGCCTTTATCGGTGGCGCCTCGGCGGCCACCGGCATGGTGATTGTCGCCGCCATCGCCCTGAGTACCATGGTCTCCAACGACGTGGTACTGCCGCTGCTACTGCGCAAGAAGGGCCGCCCCGAGCGCACCTATGCCGAGTTCCGTGGCCTGCTGCTGAATGTGCGGCGCACCAGTATTCTGGTGATTCTGCTGTTGGCCTATGTGGTTTACCGGGTGATTGGATCAGCCGGCAGTCTGGCCAGCATCGGTCAGATCGCCTTTGCCGCCATCGCCCAGCTGGCACCGGCCATGTTTGGCGCACTGTTCTGGAAGCAGGCCAATCGCAGCGGCGTGTTTGCCGGTCTGGCGGTGGGCGCCGGGTTGTGGTTCTACTTGCTGATCCTGCCGCTGCTGGGTTGGCAGTTCATGCACCTGCCGCTGCTTGGCGCGCTCTATGGTGGCTCGTTCGGCTTGCCGATCGACAGCTTGACACTGGCCAGTCTGCTGGCGCTGCTCGGCAACAGCCTGGTGTTCATGCTGGTGTCGTTGCTGAGCCGTACACGGGTACTCGAGCATTGGCAGGCCAGCCGTTTTGTCAGTCAGGATACCAACCAGTGGGACGACGGCCCCAGTCGTGCCCTGCTGCGTGTCACGGTTGAGGATCTGCTGGCACTGGCGGGCCGCTTTGTGGGGGAGGAGCGCGCGCAGCAGAGCTTTGAACGACTGGCGCTGTCACAGGGCGGCAGTCTGGCCAGCTCGCAGATCGCCAGTAGCGCCTGGATCACCCATACCGAACGCTTGCTCGCCGGGGTGCTCGGTGCCTCCTCGGCGCGGGTGGTGGTCAAGGCCGCGATTGAAGGCCGCGACATGCAGTTTGACGACGTGGTGCGCATTGTCGATGAGGCCTCCGAGGTATTGCAGTTCAACCGTGGCCTGCTGCAGGGCGCCATCGAGAACATCACCCAGGGCATCAGCGTGGTCGACAAGGAACTCCGGCTGGTGGCCTGGAACCGCCGCTATCTGGACATGTTCGAGTACCCCGAGAGCCTGATCAGCATTGGCCGGCCGATTGCCGAACTGATTCTGTTCAACGCCCAGCGTGGCCTCTGTGGCCCCGGTGATCCGCAGGGTCATGTCGACAAGCGCATCACCTGGATGCGCCAGGGCACCGCGCACCGCTCCGAGCGCATGTTTCCTAACGGCCAGGTGATCGAGATCATCGGCAACCCGATGCCCGGCGGCGGCTTTGTCATGAGTTTCACTGACATTACCGCCTTCCGGCATGCCGAACAGGCGCTCAAGGAATCCAACGAAGGGCTGGAGCAGCGGGTCGAGGAGCGCACGCGCGAGTTGTCGGCGCTGAACCAGGCGCTGATCCAGGCCAAGGCCGAAACCGAGCGTGCGAGCAAATCACAAACGCGTTTTCTGACCGCCGTCAGCCATGACCTGATGCAACCAATGAATGCCGCGCGTCTGTTCTCGGCGGCGCTCTCGCACCAGACCAATCTGCCCGCCGAGGTGCAGGAACTGCTTGGCCATCTGGATACCTCACTGCGCTCGGCCGAGGATCTGATTTCCGATCTTCTGGATATCTCGCGCCTGGAGGCCGGCCGCATCAGCCCGGAGTGGAGCGACTTTGCCCTGAACGAACTGGTCGACCCGCTGCGTATCGAACTCGGTGCCATGGCCGTGGAGCAGGGCGTCGATCTGCACGTGCACGGTAGCCGTCTGCGGGTGCGCAGTGATCTGCGCTTGCTGCGCCGGGTGCTGCAGAACTTCATGACCAATGCCTTCCGCTATGCCGGCGACGCCCGCGTAGTGCTCGGTGTGCGCCGCTGTGGCAACAAGGTTCGTATCGAAGTCTGGGATCGTGGTCCGGGTATTGCCGCCGACAAGTTGCAGGTGATCTTCGAGGAGTTCCAGCGTCTGGACAGCCACAACACCCAGGCGGAAAAGGGCCTGGGTCTGGGTCTGGCGATTGCCGATGGCCTGTGTCGGGTCCTCGGCCACGAACTGGCCGTGCGCTCCTGGCCGGGGCGCGGCAGTGTGTTCAGCGTCACCGTACCGCTGGCCCAGCTCAGGGATAATCGCCCCGAGATGCAGCCGGTGCTGATCAGCCCGGTGGTCAGCGGCGCGCAGGTGCTGTGTATTGATAACGAAGCGACCATCCTTACCGGCATGCAGAGCCTGCTCAGTCGCTGGCAGTGCAATGTCGCCGTAGCCCGTGATCGCAACGAGGTCACCCAGGTACTGGCCCAGGGCTTCCAGCCGCAACTGGTGCTGGTCGATTACCATCTGGATGACGGCGATACCGGGGTCGAGCTGATGCACTGGCTGCGCAGCCAGTTGGGTGATGCGTTGCCGGGTGTGGTGATCAGTGCCGATGGGCGCAGCGAACTGGTTACCGCTATCCGTTTGGCTGGCCTGGACTTTCTGCCCAAGCCGGTCAAGCCGGCGGCGCTCCGGGCGCTGATCAGCCGGTATATCCAGCTGCATTGAGTCACTGTTACTGGTCAACTGTACCTTGTTGCCTTGCTGCACCGCTGTTAGCGTGAGGTGCTTCTGAACCGGAGCACCTTGTCATGTCCACCGCCAGCCGCGCCGCTCTCATGGGTGCCAGGGATACCCTGCCCATGCTGCTGGGCGCCTTACCCTTCGGCATCATCTTCGGCACCCTGGCGGTCTCCTCTGGATTGTCTGCCGGCGCTACCCTGGCGATGTCGGCGCTGGTGTTTGCCGGCTCGGCGCAGTTTATTGCCGTCGGGCTGATCGCCTCGGGCAGCGGCCTGCTGGTGATCCTGCTGACCACCCTGATCGTCAACCTGCGACACATGCTTTACAGCGCCAGTCTGCTGCCGCATGTGCGGCATCTGCCGCAGCGCTGGCGCATTCCGCTGGCCTTCTGGCTGACCGATGAAAGCTATGCCGTGGTCCAGCGCCATTACCTGGATGCCAGCGTGGCGGCCACGCACAAGCACTGGTACTTCCTCGGCTCCTGCGTGGCCATGTACAGCAACTGGTTTGCCTGCACCCTGCTCGGTGTTCTGCTCGGTCAGGCGCTGCCGGGCATGCGTGATTGGGGGCTGGACTTTGCCATGGTCGCGACCTTTATCGGCATCGTCGTGCCGCTACTGAAAACCCGACCCATGCTGTTGTCGGCGCTGGTCGCCGGGGTGGTGGCCGTGGCCGCACGCGGTTTGCCTTATCAGCTCGGGCTGATGCTCGCCGCGCTGGCCGGTGTACTGGCCGGGGTGATGGCCGAGTACCTGAGTCCGGCCAAATCCAGCCAACCGGGAACGACCGATGAACGCCTTTGAATGGGGGTTGGTGCTGGGTATGGCGCTGATTACCTTTGGTATCCGCTACAGCCTGTTTGCCGCTGGCCAGCGCGTGCGCTTCAGCCCGCTGGTGAGTCGGGCGCTGAACTATGTACCGGTGGCCGTGCTGACCGCAATCATCGCCCCGGCCATGCTCAGCCCGGAGGGACAGGCACTGGCGCTGCACTGGAGCAACGCCTATCTGGTGGGTGGTCTGGTGGCCATAGCTTTGGCCGCCTGGCGGCGCAATCTGCTGCTGACCATCATGGGCGGGATGCTGGCTTTCTTTCTTTGGCGCTGGCTAATAGGGAGCCTCTGAAAGGTACCTATTACCACAGCGCCGCACGACCACTGTGTACGGCCTTGATCATCAGACCCAGGGCTGCCAGTGAAATCAGCGTGGTAAAGCCCAGTACCGTGGTGCTGAAGCCGATCAGGTCACTGACAAAACCCACACCCAGTACCACCGAGGCCATGGTCAGGTAGGCCATCAGGTAGAAGGCCGAGATAATCCCGCCGCGCTCGGCCGGCGGGGCCACCTGATTGATCGAGGCAATCGCCACCACCCCGGTGGCACCGGCACCGGTGGCCGTCGCCAGGGTTGCCAGAGCAAACAGCGCAGGCGAGCCCAGCAGCACGGAACCGGCCATGATCATCAGTCCGGTGATCAGAATGCTTGGGCCGGCAATCAACAGCCGATTGACCGGTTGGCGCTGGCAGGCGAACTGGCTGATACCCGCCATCAACTGCCAGCCCGCAGCAAACAGACCGGCCACTGCCCGGTCGCTGATACCGGTCAGATTCATCGCCAGGGAAGGCCCCAGCGAGGCATACAGACTGCCGGTGGACCAGGCCAGGCACACCGCCGCAGCGGCAAAGGCAAAGGCCCCCATGATCTCGCGGGGCACCTTGATGGTGGTTGGCCGCCAGGCGCGCAAACGAAAATCCGCCTGACCCCGGCCAATATGCGCCGGCCAGGGGGCCAGCAACAGCAGCATGATGCTGGCTACACTCAGGGCGACAATCACAAGAAACGGCCAGACAAAGACGCCGACGCCAAAATACAGGGCCAGCGAACTGACCGTGGGCCCGGCAAAGGCGCCCAGGGTAAAGAACAGCGCGGAGAGGGTCGCGGCGCGGGTCCAGTTCTCGTTTGGCTCCAGCTCCACCAGCGCCGCCGAGGCCGCACCAGTGACAATACCGGTGCCGATCCCGGTCAGGATTCGTGCTACACCCAGCCCATAAATATCCTCGGCGAGCATAAAGGCGATGGCGCCAACCAGGATAAACAGCAGACCGGGAATCATCATCTGCCGCCGGCCAAGCTTGTCCGACAGCGAACCCAGGGTCAGCAGGGTGGCGACCACGCCCAGTACATAGACCGAGAACACAGCGGTAAGCGCCGTGGACGAAAAGCCCCAGCGCAGCTGCCAGAAGGAATACAGCGGGGTCGGCAGATTACTGGCAAAGATGGTGGTAAAGATCGCCAGCAGGGCGGCAACCATGGCCAGCCCGCGCCGGTCTTCCTGCTTGTGAGCCTGAGCCGTGACGGTCATGCAAGTGTCCTGTGCGTTAACTGCGCTCAGTATCGCAGAGCGCAGCCCATTGTGCCTGCTTGACCGCCTATCAGCGTTGCTTATGGACGGGGGACGAGGTCACCACTGGCATCCAGGCCGCTGGCCAGTTCCGCCAGTGACAGCGGGTAGTTGCTGTCAAAGGTGCGCTCACGCAAATCCCGCAGGCGGCTCAGGTCACGCGGGCCGGATGGCCACTGCTCAACCTCGGCAATCGGCTTGAAGCGCCCCTCCAGCGAAGATCGGTAGGCCAGAGCAAAACGGAAGGGGTGGTAGCCGGTCATGCCCAGTCGCAGGTCAGTCACGACCCACTGGTCATCAATCAGGTCATAGCGCAGTACATCACCGGTAAACCAGCGCAAGCGCTCATGCTGGGGCGACTCGGCCAGCGCCTTGCTGGCCAGTGTGGCGTTGCGTGGCAGCCGTTCCAGTACCGGCGGCGCCTGATCAAACCAGCTCACCAGTCCCTCGTAATAGTCATCGCCATCCACCGCCACCACCCGCCACAAAAGGGTATTGAAGGGCGTGGGCGTGGTAAAGACCTGCTCGGCCTCGATACCGTCGCGCTGCAAGGCCTGCTCCAGCTGCTGCTCGGCCATGAACTTGCCGCCCAGGGTGCTGACCAGATACAGGCTGCTGAACAGCAGCGCGCCCTTCTGCCAGGCATGCCCGCGGCCCTTGAGACCAAACAGCAGGCCAACAATCACCGCCAGCAACAGCGGCACGCTGTACAGCGGGTCAATTATAAAGATGCTGGAAATCGCCACCGGTGGGGTGGTCAGCGGCCAGAACAACTGGGTGCCGTAACTGGTCATGGCATCCAGCAGCACATGGGTCACCAGAATCAACCAGATACACAGCCACAAGCGCGCCGAGGAATAATCCGGATGCGGCCGAAAGCGCCT
This sequence comes from Halopseudomonas sp. 4NH20-0008, assembly GCF_057548395.1. Taxonomy (NCBI): domain Bacteria; kingdom Pseudomonadati; phylum Pseudomonadota; class Gammaproteobacteria; order Pseudomonadales; family Pseudomonadaceae; genus Halopseudomonas; species Halopseudomonas sp. 4NH20-0008. The sequence continues at coordinate 7,552 of NZ_BAAJMD010000007.1, read as the reverse complement.
GATCAGCCAGGCCAGCACCAGACTCAGGGCTGTTAGTACAAAGAGGGAGTGGCTGAAGCCACGGTGATAGGTCATGTTGGCGACCGCATCGCCAAAGTTGATCATCACATCCAGGTCCGGCAGGGTGCCGAGCATGGCGCCATACAACAACGCCTTGCGGCCCTGCCAGCGCCCGAGCAGGGCACCCTGAATGGATGCCCCCAATACTGCCTGTGTAATCGAATCCATCAGTGCATCTCACATCAATCAGGCGACCAGATTAATCCAGTCGCCTGTGGTGTGCATGGGGAAATCGATTCGATTCGTAACGCGGGATTTAAAGATTATGCTGCTTATCAATTTCAATGGACTGATCGAGCAGTTCCAACAGCGCCTTGCGGGTCTTCAGCTTGGTATTGCGGTGCGCGGTCATGTTCAGCTTGGTCAACTGCTGGGCCATAGCCATGGTCGCCGCTTCCAGTTGCTCGGCCGGCACAATCTTGTCCAGGAAGCCCGCTTCAACCGCATCCGCCGGATCAAACATCTCGGCATTGATCACCGAGCGGTTGAACGCACTGTTGGTCAGTCGCGCACGGGCCAGCTCGATACCCACGTGGTGCATGGTCATGCCAATCGCCACTTCATTCAAACCCAGCTTGAACGGCCCCTCGACCCCAATACGGTAGTCGGCAGACAGCAGAATAAAGGCACCCTTGGCCACCGCATGACCGGTACAGGCCACCACCACCGGGAAGGGATGCGACAGCATACGCCGCGCCAGGGTCGAACCCGCCGCGACCAGCGCCTTGGCCGCATCGGCACCCGAGGTCATCACCTTCAGATCATACCCACCCGACAGAATCCCCGGCTGACCACTGATCACTACCACCGCCCGATCCTGCTCGGCCTTGTCCAGCGCCGCATTAAAGGCCTCGATCACCGCGGGGGAAATGGCGTTGACCTTGCCATTGCTCAGACCCAGCCGGGCAATGCCATCGGCAAAATCGTAGGAAACCAGTTCGCTCATGAAAAAAAACCTCGCAGGGGTAGGGCGCCGAAAGGCGCGTATCAGGGCTACAGTGTACCAAGATAAAACCGACCGGCCAGTCCCACCACCCAGCCGCCCAAGCGACTGGCCCCACTGGAAAAAGCGTTTGCCAAAGCAGGCCGCTTTCGGTACATTAGCGCGCCTTGGAACCAGCCCCGGCTGGCTCCAGGAATCCGGAGAGGTGTCCGAGTGGCTGAAGGAGCACGCCTGGAAAGTGTGTATACGTTAATAGCGTATCGAGGGTTCGAATCCCTCTCTCTCCGCCAGACAAAGAAAAAGGCCCTAGCGCAAGCTAGGGCCTTTTTCTTTGTCCGGAGAAAGCTGGGTGAGAACCCTCGCGGTTCGACGAGCCTGCCACCGGCAGGCGAAGAACGTTGCAGCAACGCTGCAACGGCCCCGTAGGGGTGAGGCGCAAAGCGCCGAATAATCCCTCTCTCGCGTGGTCCCAGAATGCACGGTCCTGATTTACCTAGTCTGGTCTTGAGCGCTAGTTACACGTAGAGGTGATCTTTTTATCAAAACTGGTGAGGTCACATGGCTCCCAGTCATAGCTGACACTGTCAGATTACCAACTGAGTTCTCTTCTATAAATGTAAACCGGCCAGCTCAACTGACCATTCCAGCAGTCCATCGGGTTTCCAGGTGTCACATCAGACAACCGAGAGGCGAATTGTTATCTTTTCTACCAACGAGAGTTGGCGTAACGTGACTGTTGGATAGCCTTGAGATTGATCTGGAAGATCAGATCGAGAGGAGAAAAAGGGTAAGGTCGAAGGCAAGATCAAGTCTTTTTGACAATATGGGAATGCCGGAGGCGATTGTACTGGCAGCATTGATTATCGTGATTGGCGGGTGGAGCGGCAAAATTGCCTATGACCACTACAAGGCAATGCAGATGGAAAGGACCCTAATAGAGATATCAAGGGGACTTGAACGCTCAATGGAGCAGTCATCAGCACAAAGCCAAAGGATGTTGGAAGAAGCCAGGAGGTGAGAGGCGGCGAGTGCAACAGCCAGAGAAGCAGAAATGGAGCATCAACGCCAGCAAAGGCTTGCAGAGCAGAGAAGGCAGGCCGAGGCAGTGGAGCAAGCAAGATTAGAACAGCGGCTTTCGTCTGACGAATGCAGGTTCTGGATGACACAGAACAACGGCAGCAGCTCAGAAAGAAGCCGGGAAATGGTCAAAAGATACTGTGAGTAGGGAAGGGTAAGGCATTCATAGGGAGGAAGTCGAATGCGCAGAATAACAGCATTATTTATTTTGCTTTTCAGCCTGAACACCTTGGCTGAAGAGAAAACCGCACTGGCAGAAGCTGCAATAGCGATACAACCAGCAGCGGAAGCCTACACCGATTATGTCCAAAAAAGCTTTATGCAAATCCTTGGCGAAAGTGACTCGCCAATGGGCGAAGCTGCGCGAAATCACCTCAGATTACAAGAGCGGGCAGAGCTAGAAGCTAACCGTGGGCCGATGCGCTCGGTTAGGGAGTGCATGAAGCCGGGGAATGTGATTGATCAGGATGTGCAGGATTGTGCGAGTGGGCTGAGAGAGAAAAATTGGTGATAGAAGATAGGATGTATTGAAATAATAGAAGAACTAAAGTTGTGAAGGTTGGTGTCCAAAAGAACTAAGAACTATGTATGATTCAATGTATTTTTTTTCTATTTCTTGATACATGCTATTAATGTCGCTTTGGGGTATTGAATCGTTTTTTTCTACAAAAATTGTTCTCTCTACAATGTAATCTGTGGAATAGATTGTAGTTGTGTTTGGTTCATCTCTATTTGTTTGTCCAAGTATGACGAGGAACAGGCCGGCAAGATGTTGGCCAAGGCGGCATTGGACAAGATGTATATATGCGGCCTGTTGGTTGAGAGGCACATCAGGGTTTTTGAATTCTACTTTAAGATCAAGTTTTGTACCGTTGATAAGCTTATGGAATATTGATATTTCATGTTGATAGGTAGATAGCTGGTTAATGCTTATGGAGCCTGGGTCATAAATTTTTAATTGGTCGAGTATGTTTATTAGTTGGTTGGCTGTTTCTAGCTCTTGCTGGAAAGAATGATCTGCTTGGGCTTGGTTAAATGCGAGGGTAAACTGTTCGTTTTCGCTGGTTGTGATGTCTATAAAAACATCAGAGATTTTGTGAGTTAGGAAATGGCTAAAAAATAGAGCATCTCTTAAATGCCGGTATGCTGGTCTGTAATTCTCCTCAAAAAATATTTTAGCGTTGCCTTTTCCAGTGAATGGGTTCGTGTTTATCTCAAAGAATCCGCCATCTATCCTGATAACCTTTAAGTCGTCAGGTAGAGCAAGGAAATAAGGGAGGGTGTAAATTTTAATATTAAATTTAGGCGTGCGATCAAATGGAGAAGTTCTTAATTGAAGCGAACCGGTTGTTGTAGGTTGAACGTCTAAAAATCTCAATGAGCCGTTGTGGGTTTGAATATAAGGGGCTTCGTTAGGTATTCCGAACCGTGTTTTAGTAGCTATAAGATCTAGAACAGGGATTTCTATATCTCTACCTAGCATAGCGTCTAAAATTGGTGGGAATTCATCATTGTTTTTTGTTGTTATCTGGACGGTCACACTGCCATTCTCAAAGCCTGTGTACTCTAAGTGTTTCTTCTTGGCGGTTATGTAGTCAGAAAGGGTGCCACCTATCGTTTTTATTATAGATTCTTTTAATGATTTTCCATCAGGATTGTTTAATTGATGCTCGTGTCCATAGCTTACAGTCATCTTGGTTTTATTAAGCATTTTTCCTTTTTTTCTGACACTGATTTCATGTATTCTTTTTAATGTATCAGTTATCAGCTGATTATCAACATGGCGTAAAAAAGCACGCTGAGGCTGATTTTTTTTGTCGAACTCGATGAATACAAAAAAAGTTGGTAAGGGTTCAGTTGCCAAGCGTCGAAGGTTGGATAGAAGAACTGGTAATTTTCGGCTATTTTGGTCGGATGATTTAACTTGAATTTTGCACTGTAATGCAGGGGTATGAATCTCTGTTTCTTTAGTGCTATTTGGAAAGGGAAACTCTACGAGATAGTCCCATCCGGCATGATCCATATCAGCAGACCTATTAAATATGAGGCCAGCTTGAGCGCACCAATCTTGAAAATTGGCTTCACCCATTCTTCCCAAGTCTCTCACGCAAGACTCCTTGTGCAGTGGTAAGAGGTTACAAAGAGATAATTTACAACAATCGGCAAAGCAGTGTGTCGATAAAAGTCGAATAGATAGGCTAGAAAAGGGCTTTTGAAAATTATATTTTGATCAATAAAGTCTTTAATATCATGGTGTTGGGAAGAATATAGTAATTATGGGCAATGCAAAAAAGGGTTCGAACCCCTCTCTCTCCGCCAGACAAAGAAAAAGCTGGGTGAGAACCCTCGCGGTTCGACGAGCCTGCCACCGGCAGGCGAAGAACGTTATCGCAAAGCTGCAAAGTCCAGTGTGCCGGCCCAGCCCGAAGAGGTGAGGCGCAAAGCGCCGAATAATCCCTCTCTCGCGTGGTCCCAGAATGCACGCTCCCAATATCTGTCAGACTACGCAAATGCCAGGCCTGGCCCTCGTACTTGCCCATATACACAAAAGGTGATCCCCATGAACACCAAAACCACCACGCTGATCCTCGCCATCAGCCTGCTAATCACCCCAGCCAGCTCACTCACAGCCGCCACCCCCGAATTCGGCACCGCCCTAACCGAAACCGTCGCCTCCATAGAAGCCACCACCGGCGGCCGCGTAGGCGTCAGCATCATTGATCTGCATAGCGGCCTGTCCTGGTCGTACCGCAGCAACGAACGCTTCCCCATGGCCAGCACCTTCAAGGCTTTTTCCTGCGCTCACCTGCTCTCTCTGGCCGACAAGGGTGAGATTGATCTAGATAGTCGCGTGCAATTCGAAGAAGGCGACCTTCAGGACTATTCACCCGTTACCCAATACCACCTCGATGGGAACGGCATGACGCTGTTTGAGCTTTGCACAGCCTCAACCTCGTTAAGCGACAACACCGCCGCCAACCTGATTCTCCAGAATACCGGCGGGCCGCCTGCCTTCACCAAGTTCATGCGTTCAATAGGTGACAACACAACCCGCCTGGACCGCTATGAACCTCACCTGAACTACGTCGCCCCCGGCGAGGAACAGGACACCACCAGCCCAGAGGCGGCAGCCAAAAGCCTGGAAACCTTGCTGTTAGGCAATAGCCTGTCCAATGATGCACGCGAGCAACTCAAAACCTGGTTGATCAACAACGAAGTCGGCGGCCCACTCCTGCGCGCCAGTCTTCCGGATGGCTGGAAAATTGCTGATCGTACTGGCGCAGGGGGTTACGGCACACGTGGCATTATTGCCGTGATCTGGCCGAAAGGTTCCACTGCGATAACCTCCGATCCCGTGGTGGTCGCTGTATATTTGACTGAAACCAGCCTGACGCTGGAAGAGCGCAATGCCGTCATCGCTGACATTGGCCGTGCTCTGGTCGAGGATCTTGGCGTTGTGAGATAAGTAAGGCTTTATGCTGTGACTGTGGTCTGGCCAAGCGCCATCAAAAAACCTTGGACAGTTGGTTAACCCTGATCTAGTCTCGAAGTAGGCAAAGGAATGCAGTCAGCCCCCCAGCAAGACAAGGACAGTCTGCCATCCCCCTTTTAAACAGACAGATACCCCGAGAGCGGCCAACTCTCAGGAACGGGCGGTATTGCGTCCGCGAATTGGGTTGATGCTCGCTGCGCTAGGGTAGTCAGAGAGTGAAAGAGATAAAAGAGCGATATAAAGAAGTCACGCGATTACATCGGCTTATGCTGGCAAAGGTGCTAGGTTCATGATTTTTATAGAAATTAGTGCAGCTTGCGCTTGTAGTCAAAGCGTGATCATAAAGAATTCACTGATATGTGATCATAAAGCCGTTGGTCCAACACACTGTTATACAGCCACTAGAGCCTGACAAAAATGAAAATGATCCTAGACTGCTCTAGCCAAGACACAGCAATGTCTTCCGTCTGCAAAATATTTAATACAAAAGATCACCAACTGAAATCTCTATTAAAGTCTCTGCGCCCTTATCAAGACACCAGCCAACGCCCAGATGACTACATATACAACAATGTCTGCAACGCCTTGGGAATTCCTAACTCAGAAATAGAGGTTATTTGGTTTCACGGCACAAGAACATCAAATATAGAATCCTTCTATGCAGAAGGAATACTTCCCAAAAGCATCATAAAAAGCAGGATTGAATCAGCTTTAAATTCTTTAGCCTCTGGCTTAGAGCGAGAAGGAGAAAACCCATTCACCTTTTCGCTCGTCGGAAAGCAGTCTAAAGCCGATGAAGGGCCTTTCGCATTTCTATTTAGAGAAGTAGCAGTCCATGCGCCTGGCCCTAACCATAGTTACGTGGAAATTCCAGAAATGGTTGAAGACATAGCGGGCACTTTGTTAGGAGAAAACTACCACCACCTCGTTGAGCGATATAAATCAATCACCAAATCATACGTAGTTTCCTTTATAGCCGAAGCAGCAGGCTACGAGTTGCAACGTGCACTTTTGTATCTTCATTCAATTGAAGACGGCGAATCGGCGATAGAAGCCGCTTCAATAGCAAATACCTGCTTCAACTCAAATGGAAAAACCATAGAGCCACACAGAATTTTAGGAGCTGAACTGATAGCCAGTGTATAACAATTGGTTCAAATCACTCACTTCGTTCGCTGGGACGGGCTAAAGCCCGCCCCTTAACCAAACGTTAAGAATTTTATGGAGATGGCATGAGGCGTTTTTACCATTGGTGCAGCCATGCATGGCCACTATGGGCTAGTTTAATGGTTATAGCGGCTCACCTCGCTGTGGTTAATGCGTTTCCTCAGCAATCAAAAGATATCAATGGGGGATTTTCCATTGTCATGCAGATTCTTGGTGGTTTGCTTGTCCTCTATTCAATTGATAGTACGCTCGGCCTAATGCGCGAAGAAAGTATTTTCCGGGTCATTACGAAGTGGCTTCAAGACTGCCCATTATGGAGCAAGCCGAAAGCCGTGAATGTGTCGATGAGTTCAGAGGCCAGCGCGATGGCTTCATTTAACGCCAGGGTCAAAACGGTAGCATCATCACTATCTGATCGTGTAACTGAGCTGGAAAGGCAAGTCGAGGAAGTGTACCGAGAAATGGATCGAAAAAATCAAGTTTTGAAAAAGCTAATATCTGAAGAGATAGAGCAAATTTCAACAAGGATTGGAGGGGCTGAATCCGCCATCCGAGGCGTAGAAAAGAAGCTCGACACCACAATGCTTAGCAGTATCAAACAGCAAATTTTTGGGGTGGTGATTGCTATTTATGGCGCGGGTTTAGGGTATTTTTCTTAACAATCGGCTGTACAGCAACAGGTTTTCCACCGCTTCGCGGTTCCAAACCGACGCGTGAGCCGGGTGTTAAAAAGTTGAAACAAACAAAAAGTGAGAGTTTTTAATGTTAACCTTCAAAACGCAGTTTCCTATTGATAATCATAAAGATATAGA